>JACNFI010000225.1 GCA_014384665.1 Candidatus Cloacimonadota bacterium | reverse complement strand
TTCCTTAAGAGAAATGCTATCTGTTATCAAACAATAAAAAATTACTTTTTCAGCATACCCTAATTAAGATACAAAAGACTCGAGTTCAGAGGAGCATAGCGAAGCTGGACTTGAGTTGGAAGACAGAGGAGCCGCTAGCTCCGAAACGGACTCTCCGACTATGTCGGGGTCTGGCGGATGAATGTTTCATATTAAACTAAACTTCAAAAGCTAAACAACTTTTCTCTTTTGAAATATTCCTCTTTATACTTTTCGTTTAGCAACGAATTCTTTTCTAAATTTAAATCAAAATTATCTGAAATAACTTCAAAAGCAATCTTCCGAGCATCTTCTAAAATAATTTTATCCCGTACAATATTAGCAATTCTAAACTTAGGGATACCAGATTGTTCAGTTCCAAAGAATTCTCCGGGTCCGCGAATTTCAAGGTCAACCTCGGAAATCTTAAAGCCATCGCTTGTCTCTTTCATAGTATTCAAACGCAGTAAAGCTTCTTCACTAATTGGTTCGTAAGCCATCAAAACACAATAAGATTTATGCATCCCTCTTCCCACTCTACCTCGTAGTTGATGCAACTGTGAAAGCCCAAATCTTTCAGCATGTTCAATCATCATAATTGTAGCATTCGGCACATCAATTCCGACCTCTACTACAGTAGTTGAAACAAGAACATCAATTTTGCCATCCTTGAAATTCTGCATTATTTCATCTTTTTCTTGATTACTCATTCTTCCATGCAAAAGTGCTAATCTATGTTTGCTAAAGACTCCATTTTTTAATTCTACATAAGTATTTGTAGCATCACGCAAGTCTGATTTTCCTGTTTCTTCCACTAACGGACAAACTACATATACCTGTCTTCCTTTTGATATTTGCTTATTAATAAAATCAAATACTTCAGGCTTTTTATGACCTGTAATCCAATTAGTATAAATTTCCTTGCGGTTAGGTGGAAGTTCATCAATTATGCTAACATCTAAATCTCCATATACAGTTAACGCCAGTGAACGAGGAATAGGTGTGGCACTCATAATTAATTTATCAGGTGTTTGCCCTTTTTGTGAGAGAGATAATCTTTGAATAACACCAAAGCGATGTTGCTCATCAATGATTACAATACCAAGACTTTTAAAAGTAACATCTTTTTGAATCAAAGAATGAGTGCCAATCACAATATCAATTTCTCCATCTAAAATGGCTTGTTTCAACTTTTTCTTGCCAGCATAATTCCCACCAAGAAGCAGTTCAATTCTAACATTAATTCCTTTGATAAATTCTTTTAGAGCAAAACAATGTTGGGTTGCAAGAATTTCAGTTGGAGCCATAATTGCTGCTTGAAATCCATTCTCAATTGCCAATAGCATTGCAAAAAGAGAGATAATTGTCTTGCCTGAGCCAACATCACCTTGCAATAGCCGATTCATCTGAAATGGAGATTTCATATCATTCACGATTTCATTTAGAACTTTTTTCTGTGCTGATGTAAGTTTAAATGGAAGTTTGTTTTTTAATTCAGTAGTAAGTGTCTTCTTTAACTGCATTACATTTCCTGTTGTTCTGTGCCAGTGTACCTTTTTTCTTGCAAGCATAAGTTCAAGATAAAATAATTCTTCAAATATGAATCTCCGTCTTGAAGAAGATATATCATCTTCAGTATTGGGTTTATGAATCTTTGTTAGAGCTTGATTAATAGTAAGAAGATTATGGCTGTTAAGAATATATTGCGGAAGTGTTTCCGAAATCTTAAAACCTCTATTAAAGATGTTAATAATAACTTTTCTAAATATCTTATTTGATAATCCTTCAGTAAGTGGATATACAGGAAGATAGTTTTGCCCAGTCCAAAAACTTTCTTTCTCTTTATCTCCAAAGAATTCAAAATCAGGATGAATAATACAAAGACGACTATAATAATATTTCAATTTTCCGAGAATAATAATTTCCTTTCCAATTTCAAACTGCTTCTCTAACCAGGGAGTTGTATTGAACCAGATGCAGGTTAGATAACCTGTACCATCGGATATAACTGCTCGAAATTTATCTTTTTGAAATTTTTTTCTAATTTTGCCAAAAGAAATAACTTTTGCCCTTATTGTAGCGATTTCATTTATTTTCAGTTCAGATATTTTTTTGTCTGTAATTTTATTGATATAATCTCTTGGGAAGTAAAAAAGGATGTCTTGAATCGTACTTATGCCTAATCGCTGTAAAAGTTTAGCTCGTTTTGGCCCAACACCCTGGACATATTGGATATTGTCATTTAGATAAAAAACCAATCAAAACTCCCTAATGGTAAATCATTTGAATCAATTCAATCAGTTTCCGCTAAAGGCGGACAACCATTTCAACCCCATTAGATAGTAAACATCTAACGGTGTAAACCAGTTCAACCGATTCAACAAATTCAACCAGTTCAACTGATTCAACCAATTCACTATCTTATTACTGCGAATTTTCCATTCAAATACACATCATCAAATTGTGAAGAGAGTACCCAGAAATAGATACCGCTGGCAACGGGTTTACCTGCTTTGTTCCTGCCATCCCAGAAGAATCTAAAAAGGTCTGATTCATTCAGCACAGCAACCAATTCGCCAGTTAAGTTGTAGATATACAGTTTATTCTTACCTGTTGGCAGATTTTTATCAGGCTCTGCCTGGAAATAGATATAATTATGTTCTGCTGGTTTAAATGGATTTGGATACACAGCAAGCTTTTTCACCTTGCGAGATGCTAATTCATCCTTTTTACTTGCTCCTATATCAAAACTACAAAGTCCTTCAGAGGTGCCAGCAAATAATTTACCTGTATAAGGATTGTAAGCAAAAGAAAGAACAACATCACTACATAAATCGCTATTTTCTGTATTAAAATTTGTGAAATAATAATTAGTCTCATCCAGCATGGAGATACCCCCACCATTTGTTGCAAGCCATTTTCTACCGTGCGGGTCAACAAAAACATCATTTATCATGTTGTATATTCCAGAGCCAAGTCTCGTTTCACCAATCCAATAATATCCCCAGTCTTGTTTTTCCCATTCACTCCCATCCCAGTAGTATTGTTTTACATTCTCAGCAAGACCGCTTGTAAATTTATACCAATCATCCCAATCCTCATCATACATATAAAGACCATCTATACATCCTGCAAAAATATAATTGCCATAATTTGTTCTTTGAACATCAAAATCAAAACAACTTTTTCCTTCAGCTCCAGCAAAAGAATGCCAATGTAAGGTTAAAGTATCTCCTGCCTGATATGTTTGAGGAAATCCTTGCCCGTCCCAGTATTGAATACCAGTATGATAACATCCTAACCAAACTTTTTCTTCTTGTAACAACACTGTCAACATGGTGGCATGGTTCTGTCCACCCTCAGGGAACAGGACTTTAGGTTCGAACAGATGATAAAAACCATCAGGTTCTAATATCGTCATCCCACCTGGATTTGCTGCATATCCTCCAATCCACATATTTCCATATTCATCACATTGTAAAATTGAAATTGATGTGCTTTTTATCCAATCGGTATCACTCTTCTTATAAATTGTCCACTGAGTTTCAGAACTATCAAGAACTGATATATTATTACTCCCACCCCAATGACCAAACCATATATTACTGGATTTGTCCTCACATAATGAATATACAGTATTATTTCCTAAACCAGAGTTGTTTATATTATAATTAATCCATTTAGAAGCATCAAATTTTGATACACCCTTTTTACTGGCTGGTGCCAGATTTAATCTACTGAAACCACACCATAAATCATTATTATTATCAAACATCATAACAGCTACAATGTTTGAACTAATGCAATTTTTTTTATAATGTTCCCAGTCTTTATCTTTATAACAGTATAAACCTTTTTCCCATGTACTTACCCAAACATTCTCTTCATTATCAACTTTTATATCAGAAATTTGATTACATAATATAGAGGTCTCTTCATCCCAAAAAGTCCATATAGAGTCCGACCAATTATATCTACCAATTCCTTTCGCATTATCATACTTCTGATGTGTTTCATTCCATTTCCCCAATGCAACCCAAATAGTTGTATCGTCCAGACATAAAATAGCTGATATTTCAGGGGTTGGCAAATCGGTTGAAAACACGGGAAATTGGACATAGGGTTGTAAATTGTTAAGACTATCAATAATTCCTATACCATTTTCGGTCCCAAAATAGATTTTATCTCCACAATAATCAATTGCAGTGATTTTTTCACCACTTATAATATGATGCCACCAGTAATCTGCTACCATCATTGAGTCATAATTTATAATTGCATAGTCCAGTCCCTGGTCAGTGCCAACCCAAATCCTATTTGTTCCGTTAGTTCTCCCGCTGGTGAATTTAACAGGATTTGAATCATCAAAGGTTATACAGTTTACATTATTATCAGATAACCATCTTGGAGCATCAAATGTATTTCTAAACAAAGGTTCGCTATTTTCAAAAATTTCAAACATACATAAACCCTTTTCGGTTCCAATAAAGATATATTCATCATTATCATCAATATCATTAATATAATAACCTTCAACCCCCTGATTTTCCTGATATGGCTTGAGAAATTCACCATCTTTGTAACGTGAAATTCCCTCTTTGTAGCATCCAAACCATAATTCATCAATCAAAGGAATATAATGAACTGAACGAACTTCATTTTTACTCAATCCATTACTTCTTACCAAAGTAGAAAAAGCTGAATCCCTTCTATTAAAAATACTTACTCCTCCCCAAGTTGCGGCAATTATAGAATCTTCTTTGCAAAATATTTGATGAATGTAAGTAGTGTTTGTATATATCTCCCAATTATAACGATAAATATCTTCTTCCTCGTAACCAATTAGAGTTATGGAACAGATTATTATAATTATACAAAATAAGACAACTCTTTTCACTTTAGAAACTCTTTCTTAATTATATTATAAAAAATAATAAAAATCATTATACCAAGAATTAATAATAAACTAAATAGAATTTTTTTGTCAACTAATAGAAATCCCATAGAAATCAATCCAAACAATCCAGTTAAAAAATACCAGATTAAAACTACAGTTTTGTAGGAAAGACCTAACTCTAACATTTTATGATGCAAATGATTTTTATCTGCCTGAAATAAACTATTAGGTGTTTTCAATCTACGGAAAATAGCCAAAAATGTATCAATCAGCGGAAGAGATAGAACAATTATTGGTATTAGCATTGTCATTGCAGTCGTTCCTTTAAACTGAGTATTACCAGCAACTGATAAAGCAGCAATATTAAATCCTAAATATAGACTACCAGCATCTCCTAAAAATATTTTAGCAGGATAAAAATTATATTTGAGGAAAGCTAAACAACTACCTGATATAGAAAATGCAAAATATGCAACAAATGTTTTAGAACAAACTATACTCGCAAAACCCAATATTAGTAAAATAATCGCAACAATTCCTATCGCCAAGCCATCCAGACCGTCAATTAAATTTATCGCATTCATAACAAGCAAAAACCAAATAACCGTAATTGGAATTGAAAAAACGCCTACTGAAATCGAATCACCAAAAGGATTTGTAATCAAATTTATTTTAAAACCGAAAGATATAATAATAAGCACAATAATAATTTCAATAATTACTTTTATCCATGCGTGGATATCAAAATAATCATCCAGAATTCCAAGAATAAAAATCAAAATTCCGCCGATAATCAAACCCCAAAAAAGGTGAGAAGATGGATGTTTTTTCAAAACAAGAAGAATAAATTGAGTTAGAAATAGTCCTATCAAAAGTGAAATTCCACCGCTTTTTGGAGTTGCAATTTTGTGAATGCTTCTTTTTCTCGGATAATCAATAATTCCAAGTTTGGTTGAGAGTTTGCAATTTAGCGGAACTATTAAATAAGTCGTCAAGAATGAAAATAATGCGATTCCAAAATAAATCATAATTTCTTCTGGTACAATTTAATGTATTCGTTTTTGTAAGAATTAACAAAATTTTCCAAACTAAATTTTTCTTGAGCAAGTTTTTTGCTTTCCAGTCCCATTTTTTCTCTTTCGTTTTTATGATTTGCAAGCCAAACAATTTTTTCTTTCAGAGTTTTATGATTTCCAATTTCGACCAAAAAACCATTTTTCCCGTCAAATACAAGTTCATTATTTCCTTTTATTTTTGAAGCAATGATAGGCTTGCCTCCACTCATTGCTTCCAGAATAGATAATGATAGTCCTTCCCATTTTGAATATAAAATAAATATGTCAAACAGTCCAAGCCAGTCAGGAATGTCATTTTTCCAGCCAGGAAGTAAAATATTCACTGACATTTTAGCGGATTCAACAAGATTTTTTGCATTATTCCACAATTCTCCATCTCCGATAAAAATAAATTTGATATTCTCATTACATTTTACAATTTCAATTGCAACTTTTATTAAATCAATAATATTCTTTTGCTTAGAAAATCTGCTCACATAGCCAATAACAGTATCACTTTTTCTGAACCCAAGATCGTTTTTGGGAATTGAAGAAAATGACTCACTTTTACTAATTCCATTAAATATTGTTATAATCTTATCTTTGGGTATGATTTTTTCTTTAACAGCTAATTCTCTTTCGCTTTCATTAACTGAGATTACTTTATCACAGAATTTCTCTGCTGTTTTTTCTAGTGTTTTATAAAAATTTTGCAATATTAAATTTTGAAATGGATTGAATGGAAAACCATGAATTGTGTGAACTATCACCTTTATTCCTGCCAATTTTGCAGCAATTCTACCTAAGAATCCTGTCTTGGATGAATGGGTGTGTACTATGTCAAATTTTTCTCTTATGCAAATCTGATAAAATTTTAAAAAGACCATTATATCCTTTATTATGTTTATTCTTCGTCGTAATTCCGGTATTTGAAAATGCTCAATCTTCAATTCTCTCAGTTTTTGAACAAGTGGACCATTGGAGGCAGAAATAACATAAAATTTAAACTTTTCTTCACCCAAATTTTCAATCAAATTTAACATCATATTCTGAACACCAGAAAGAAGGGGTAAAAGTTGAATGTGTAAAACCTTAATCTTCATATTTGAAATATTTTACTTTTGATATAATTCACTTGATTTATCAATCTTTTCTTCGGAAAATTCCGGAATATCACTCCGCGTATATGGTTTTCCGTTTCTGTATAAAATTTTAAAAGGCTGATTTTTTAAAACAGGTTTTAACAATTCAGGATAATCACCATATTTCTCTTTATCATATTTATAAATAAATAATTTTTGTTCATCAAATATTTTCTGTATTATGTCCTTTAATTTATCTGTGTCCCACATTTCTTTGGCTTTTGCTTTAATAAAATCAATCATACGGGGGTATTCATCTCTTATTTCTTTTTTATCCCAAGGATGACGGAAATATCTTTCCAGCAACTGTTCAATTGGTTTTACAAATCCAATATGCACGAAATGAATTTTTAATACTCTCTTTACATTAAAGAAAAAAGGAACTTTGAGGGTAACGAATATTTTCTTATGTTCATATTTCAAAAGAGGATGAAAAGTGTGAATATAATTTTCTGAATGTAACTCTTTATTCTTTCTTAGATGAAATAGATCATAAGAAAAATTAAACAAAAGAGGATATATCACATAAAAATTATTTCTATTTAAGGAGAGCAAATAATTGCGAAGTTTTGAAATATTTCTGCTACCAGTTGTAAATGCAATAAAATCTCCCCCCCAGCGAACAACCCATCTGTATGTGGTTAAAGATAATGCTTGATTACTTATCTCACACATACTTCCTGCTGGATTTTGTTTTAATTTTATATTATATGGTAATTGGGGTTGTATTTTTTTTACTTCTTCCACAGTTCTGTCAGTTGATCCATTATCAACAATTACCACCTCATCTGCAAATGATTTCAGGGATTGTAGTGATAAACCAATCCAATCCTCCTCATTCTTTACATGTATCATAACACTAATGCCGGGTTTTCTTTCAGGAGTTTTATACAATTTATGAAATAAATTTCCTGTTTTAGATAGATAAAATGTAAGATTTTGCTTTGGAGTAAAGTTATATTTCATCTCTGAAAACCCTTTTTAACAAGAATTTTTCAAATTGATTGACTTGGTTCTTACGACTATATTGATTATCAATTTTTCGATTATTATACTTTTTGCTTTTTACAAATTTATAAATATCAATAAAATTTTCCTTAATTTTTTCATTATCTTCCATTGCGCAGATATAATTATAATTATACGATCTCAGGATTTCTGCACACTCACCTTCAGGTGGTATCATTGCAAAAATTTCATTTTTACTGCGAATGTATTCAAAAACTTTCCCGGTAACCACACCCTTACTTTTATAAGAAGCAATAAACAAAAGCAGAACATCCGCAGATAACATATATTCTATTGCTTTCTTATGTGGAACTTGAGGTAAAATTTTTATAAACCCATTTATTTTGGAATTTTTTATTAACTTCTTTATTTTCACAAAAAAATTTCCCACAAATATTATTTCAATATCTTCTGGTAATTTATTATCAGAATACAATTCTTCCAGAGATTCTATAAAGTATTTTGGAGTTTGATAACCGTAAAATCCACCTATATAGTAAAATAAAACCTTGTTGTTATTCTTTTTTCTCTTCACATTTTTAAAATCTCTTTCATCCCAGGCGTTATACATAATATGAATTTTTCCCTTCAGATGCTTTCCATATTTGAAAATAAGGCTTTCTTTTAACCATTTTGTATGGGTAGAAATTACTTCAGCAGAATTTAATATTTTCTTTTCCCAATGTTCCGAATACTTTCTGTGAAAAAAACTCAGAAAATCCAGATATGGATGACTGCTCCAGGAATCGCGATAATCTATTATCAATGGTAAATTGCATTTTTTACTTATCAAATAAGCAATCAATGCTGAAGTATATGGTCCAATTGTAGCCATAACTGCAGAATATTCATTCTCTTTACATAGAAACTTTCCTTTTCTAACAGCGAAAGGTAACCAACCAATTTTATCATCAATTGGAAATATACTACGAATAATCTTTTTTATCATCTCTGGCGTTTTAAAATATATTTTATTTTCAACTCTATTCTTTCCTTGATTATTTTTCCCTTTAAATTTTGATAAAACTGCCATCGGATCCAGAGAATTTATTTTATAGAGATTATTTTCATTACATTCTTCGGAAAACTTTAAATCAATTGAATGAAAAATTATATTCTGAACAGTAATTACATCGACATACCAATTATGTTTTCTTAAATAATGAACTATTTTGCATGGTCTTTGGATTCCAGGTCCGCTAAGAGGAGGATAGAAGTAACTAATCAAAAGAAGATTTTTTTGACAGTTTTTATCTTTCATTATTATGCTTTTTTTCTTTCACAAAATAGATTTATAAAAAATTTGTATTTATTGGTTTTATAAAAATAAATTATTAAAAAAAGAAGAAATATTGTTATTAATCCACATTTGATAAAAAAATTCCTGATACTTAATTCTGTATAAAAATTAAATACAGACGACAAAATTAACAGGCATAAAGCATATATTACAAAGATAAATCTATAATTTACAGGATAGACTTTCCGGGAAAAATAATAACTAAAAACCACTATAAAAAAGTAAGCGATTACAGAAGCAAAACAAGCTCCATAAATACCATAATGTGGAATAAGAAAAAAATTCATAATAATATTCAAAATTGCTCCTGCCCCAACTGCAGCAGAAATATTAACAGCTCTCTTTTTGATGTAAAATCCGAGATTGATAATATTGAATATTCCCAGTAAATAATTGGACATCACAGCAAAAACCACAATATTCATTGCCTCTGTATATGAAACACCGATAAAAATATAGAATATCTCCTTCGTGAAAATAATAATCAGTCCACCTAAAATACCTGCAGAAACAATATAGTAGTTATAAATTTTTTTATATGAATCTTTTGCGTTCGGCTGGTCTTTGATTTTCATCGCATAAGGAAAACAAACCCGATTTACGATGGAATTTAAAAAAATTATTATCATACCAATTTTATATCCAATCGCATAAATTCCTACATCATAAAGTTTTCCTTGAGAAAGATAGGTTAGCATATATCGGTCAAAAACTTTAAGTGAAATCATGGCAAGTGTGCCGGGAATTATAATCAAACCAAAATTTAGTAACTTTTTGATAAGCAGAAATGAAAAATATTTTCTTTCTTTAAGTTTTAGAGAAAATTTTTTTATCTCGTTCCAAATAAAAATAGTTGATAACAAAAATGAAATTACGGCTGCGACAGAAATATAAGTGAAAACATTTTCAAGGGAAAAACGATTATTTATTGCTCCTAAAAAAAGAATAATTAATAAAATACTATTTCTAAAAATACTAAGGATAACATAACTCCTGGACTTCTCCATTATATTCAAAAAACTTAAAGTAATTCCACATAAAACATCACAGAAAAGAATGATTGAGGCAAAGAAAAATAAATTACTGTATTGTTCTGAACGTAAAATTAAATAGGAAAGTTCGTTTCGAAAAAGAATAATTATAAAAGAAAAAAGCATTCCCACAAAAAAGAGGGTTGTATAAATTGTTGATACAATTATATAATGATACTCATTTGTTTTTTTCTGGTAGAAATACGAAAATATTGCCTGTTGTAAACCAAGCATGTAAACCACATTGGCAAGGGAAATGAAAATGAGAATATTAGCATAAACCGCATATTCTTCCGGTGCCATAAATTTTGTGAAAATGGGTAAAAAAAGAAACAGCACAAATTTGTTAAATAAATTACCGGCAGTATATTCAGCAGTTTTCTGTAAATATTCTCTCATATATTTAATACTTCTTTATACATCTGAATTGTCTTATCGATGATTTTTTCCCAGATAAAATTTTCTTTTATATGATTCTTGAGCCTATCATTCTTTTTTTGATTCAAACCTTTTTCTATCCCTCTAATTATTGATTTAATTGAGTAAGGATCAACATATTCAGCCATATTTTCAAAATATTCTTTTGTGCCACCATATTTTGTAATAACAATTTTAGCTCCAGCAAGCCCTGCTTCAAGTGCTGCTCTTCCAGGCGTTTCATATCTTGAAGGCAGAACAAAAGTATCGCAAGCAGCATAAGCAGATTCAAGGAGTGGGTCATCATGAGAAAGACCTTCAATTATAATCAAATTATTGTTTTTCTTTGCTTCTTGTAAACAGATCTTACTTTCTTTCGTGTGTGCGATATCACCAATAATAACTGCCGGATGATTAATTTTACTTAAAGCTTTTATTAAGGACAAAACATTTTTGCGTGGGCCACCAATATGACCAACATATAAGATAAAATCTTTTATTCCATACTTTTGTTCAAAAAGAGATACATCACTATTTAAAAATCTATCTTCAACGCCATTATGAATAACTTGTATCTTAGAGGGATTTATTCTCAATCCTTTGGATATAAGGTTTACCTCAGCTCGAGTATTAGGTAAAACTAATTCAGCACATTCGCAAATCTGTTTGGATAAGCTATAATCTGAATATGTTCTTTTAAATAATTTATGAAATGGTTTTTCAAAATTTTGATAAATCCTTAACAAAGTGGGAGAATGCCCACTAAAAAAGATTGGATTAACAACAAATTTAATTCCATAATGCTTTAAATTTTTAGCCAAAGAATATGTCGCTATATTAGCAGCAAAAAGATGTACTAAATCAGCTTTAAGCAACTCCAAATTTTCATCAAATGCATCAAAATAATGTACATCAATACCATTTTTCTCAAGACATTTTTTTGTTTCAACTATCTTATAACTTGGTCCTCCACGAATGAGCATAATAGATTGATAACTAGCTAATATTATTTTCATTGTTTAAATTTCCCTTGAATGCTTTCTAAATCATATAAAAAATTTCTCCAGCTAAACTGTCTTATGTGATTAATATCTTTGTGTAACGATATAATTTCACCTTTCTTGTGCCATTCTAAATTTCGCAGATTTATTTCTGGTCTTATCTGAGTTATAGAATTTCCATATTTGGCACTTGAAATGCGCAACCAGAAATCACTTGAGAAATTGTTGCTTCCAATTATTACTTTTTCATCTTCTAATATCGCGTTAAATTTTACTTCATTTCTCTTTACCCACCAACTTGATAATCTGGCAAAATCAAATTTTTTAATAGAATGTTCATTAATGAATTTGAATATACTGTCAAAGATATCAAATTTTTTATGCGACGGGTGATGATAAAAAATTATTGGTTCATTCAATTTAATCTTTCTAATAATAATATTAATATAGTATTGCATCATCTCTTCATCAGTAAAATGAGACCTTCGCAATCTGCCAATACTGATTGGGTGAATCGGTATTTGCAAAACTTTTGAGAACCTATTTTTTAGATATGGATAAAAAGGTAAATCATCATAATCAAGTGAAAATTCTGATGAATATTGAAAGTTT
Organism: Candidatus Cloacimonadota bacterium; assembly: GCA_014384665.1. Taxonomy (GTDB): domain Bacteria; phylum Cloacimonadota; class Cloacimonadia; order JGIOTU-2; family JGIOTU-2; genus JACNFI01. The sequence goes on along the minus strand of JACNFI010000225.1, from coordinate 6,836 downwards.
GCATTTCCAATAGCTTTACCAAGATTGTAATTCCATTCTCCATAAGGAGAAACGAAACCGACTGGCTTAATATCATACTTATTTAATATCTTTATACCCTTTTCCAAATTTCTTCGGTTACTATTATAATCCTTAAAAACACGATGTCTATAACAATGCAGTCCAATTTCCTGATTTTGCATCTTTTTGAAATCAGTTAACCATTGCATTGATGTTTTTGTTTCTACAAACCAACTACCAGGAATTTCATTTTTTTTACAAATCTTATACAACGCTTTAGTATCCTTCTGCTTGGAAAAGTCAGTATCAACCCTAAATGCAAAGATGTTTTTATTTCCTTTAGGGTAATACCATAGTTGGACAAATGGCAATCCTTGAATATGATGTAAATATTCTAAAGAAATTCTAACAATTTTTCTTATTTCTCCTTTTGAGATTTTTGAAACTCTTTCAGAAGGTAATTCCTTCCTTTTGAAATAGAATCTACGACAAGAAGTGGAAAAATCAAGAATGGCTTTATTAACATTAAAGGGCAGTATTAATACAATGCCTTTACCAATTTCTTTTATCTTAATTTTCAAGCCATTATCTAAGCTGCTTATATCTCCATCTTTTGGAATCAATCCATTTTGATAAATATCAACTAAACCAACTTCAGAATAAATTGAATTTTTTTCAGGAATTAAATACTTTATTCTAAACTTTTTCATATTAACATTTAACAACTCTGATGACATTTCTGCATCAACAAGAACTGCACCGCCAGATTTAACATAATCTAAAATATTATCGCGTTGTTTCAAAGAATTAAAGCCGTTAACAACTAAAGCTGATAAATCTGAGTATTTTATATTACTAAAACAAGGGATAATTTCATACGAAATCCCTTCCTGCTTTAACAAAATTTGCCAACCGGGTTTGTTATCGGTAAGACCAATTCTTAAATTCATATAACTTTGTTCATCAAAAATTTTAATTCTTCTCTTCTGATTCCTATCAACTGAGAAATCTAAATCATACAAATTAATATTACTAAAATTTTAAAAATCTTAAATTAGAAGATGAATACATCACATTTCTTTATTAAAGAAAATATAACTAATAATTGGTAAAAGTAAAAAAACTAAACTTTTATTCAAAAAGGTGGCAAAAGTATATTCTATAGATTTTTTGATATAATTAACACTCATTTTTAATAAGAACCATTTTACCAGGGAATTTTTCCTGAATCATCGCAATATTTACAAATAGAGATTTTTTCCCTTTTACCCTTTTGAAGTTTGACACGATATCTTTTAAAATTTTTGCTATTCCAGATTTCTGATATGGTTTGAACATTCACATTTCCGAATTTACATCTTGCGTAATAATCCATACAGCAAAGCAAAACTTCCCCTTTCCAGTTGACTACAAGTTGTGCTGATGGACGTAGACAAGAAATATTTAGAGTAATCCTTTTATCAAATATTTCTCCTGCCCTGTCAGTCTTGTGGAAGTCTCTGTAATTTTTAACAATAATGTGTGCAGGATACTTTTTAACCAGCATTTTTAGATAAGTTTTTTCTACATCATCGTAATTAGTTACAGAAAATTGATTTACTCCATTTTTAATCAGTATCTTGAATAATTCTTCATTTAAATAATCTCCATTTGACACGATAAGGATATAAGCATTAGGGCATTTTCTTCTTGCATACATAATCAACTTTGGCAAACGTTTGTCCAGTAATGGCTCTCCATAGAAATGAGGAGAAATGCGACCACAGAATTTCATTTCCGAAAGTTCATCAATAATTTTTTCCCATGTTGCAACAGGCATAATTCCTTTTTCTCTCTGCTTAAAGCGATTGCTGTTGAAACAAAAATCACATTTGCGATTACAATAACCATAAGTCTCTAAATTGGTTGATATTAAACCTATTTTTTTATATTGTCTTTTTAATTTAAATTTTCTAAGAATATGAATGCGAAGATTATATAAATAATAATGGATCAATCTCATCCTTAAATTCTGCCGTGATGTTTCTAATTTCTTTAAAAACAAAAAGAAGTTTTTGATTCTTTGAAAACCTATAATCACTTTCTAAAACTCCCAGACTAACAACTTACTCACAGTAAAATTTAGATAATCTACTACTTAAATAATCAAACTGAAACTCAACTACCAAAGTATTTTCACAACACACAATGGAATAAATATAAGAAAATATTTATTTTCAACACTTAAATGTTATGTAAGTTTTTGCTTCTGCCTTATCGTATATACTTTCTTACTATTTCAATTAATCTTTTCTTTCGTGGGTTGGAAGTGGAAATTTCCAAAATGCGCTTTCTACAGTTAATCCCGGCCCTATCATCGGTATTTAAGGCATACTTAATCGCTTTTACTAAATCTCCAGTATTTCCATATTCAACCAAGCACCCAGTGTCGGCTATCGCCTCAGGTATACCACCAACATCAGTTCCAACAGGCACGCAACCGCATAACATTGCCTCACGGAGTGTAATAGGCAAAGTATCATTCATGCTTGGTTGACAATAGACCTTAGCTTTCTGATAAAAGTGAAGTAATTTTCTATGGTTCACTGATGGAATTAATTTCATATTAGGTGGGACTTTTTTTTGAAGGGAATCTATAAAATTCGTGGATACCCCAACCAGTTTAAATCTTACATCTGACATCAATTTAGCGACTTTAATAAGTTGATCTATACCTTTTACTTTTATTCTTAATTCACAATCAATGTTCGCTACAGTTAAGACAAATCTTTCCTTTTCTATATCTCCAGGATGCCAAAAATCATCATCATAACTGAATTCCAAAACTTCAATATGATTATTATCACATTTTGCTAAATTAATGGCTGATTTTTTAAGACCTTGTGATAATGCAAATACATAATCTGCATTACGGATTGCATATCCCACAAATAATGAACGCCACCAACTATTCCAGATACCATATCCAATTTCTTTCTCCTTTGCCACATCAAATCCTCCAAGAGAGACTATTGTCTTTTTGCCAAGTAGTTTAGAAAGAAACACTATAACCCCAGAATGGACAGAAGCAAACCAGATGAATGAGAGTTTTATTTTTGATAAATATCTCAACATCTTTATCAATCCTTTAATACCTGGAGAAATTACTTTGTATAAGGAAAAGTGACTACTCAAGATTTTATAATCATCTCTTATAAAGGTCGTATCCAGTGCAGAGCAAAAAAGCATTTTTTTTGGTTTTGATTTATCAGACATAAATTAAATGATATTTCAAAAAATATTTCCAAATTTGATTAAACTTACTTATTTGTAAGAGAAATTTAGAAAACTTCTGACTCTCTTATAAGGGAAATTTTAACTTTCTCCATTGAATCGAAATGGACTTGTGACCTTTGTAATCTTTCTTATTCATAACAAAATTAACCCTTTTATCTTTAATATAAAGATTTATAATTTTATTTTCAGGAACATAAAATGTAATCCCCTCTAACTGCTGAACATTTGGAATATATTCTCCTTCTACTTCATTTTTGATATTATCAATAATTATATTCACAGAATCATGAAAGGAATCATAATGCCAATTAAGATATTTTTGGTGAACATAATAATTTAATAGTTTTGAAGTAGTTGTTACAAATAACTCACCATCATCATACATTTGTTTAATATAATAAAGTGCTTTAAGTGTAGATGCAGTTAAATAAGGTTCGCCTTGATTAGCACCTAAATGAGTATAATGAAGTAAATATCCCTCATTGTGAATCAATTTATCAATTACTTTCGGACCAATTTGATTTATCAAAAATTGTTCATCAGCAATGTCATAATATCCTAAGAGATTTATAAATCTTACAAATTCAAATATTTTCTGTCCATTATTAAGTGTTGTAATATGAACCAGTTTATTATCATGATAATATTCATATTCAGGATGAAATATCCTATCTTGAAAAAATTCTACTATTTGCTTAATTTGGTTAAAAGGTGAAAATTTCCCATCCTGTCCAATACAATGTGTAACCTGACCCCACCAAAGGAATTTGATTCCATAAGATAATGTCAGATCTGTGTGATATTCTTTACATTCAGGATTATCTCCAAGGTAATAATAGATATTTCCAATATTATTTGTGTTTTCTTTACCCCCGTGGTCTATAAAAACATCTACATATAAACTATCTTTTTCTAATTGATTTATAGCCTTAACAGCATATAGTTTATCAAATTCATCTGCCTTAAAATGTCCATAAGAATGGAGGCAATCTATATATCCCGCTCTTATGAATTTTGCAATAATATCTGCATAAGGAGATAGTGTATCAGAAAGACCATCAAAATAACTTATACCAAAATCTGGTGTAGATACTGTAAAATATTTCATATTCTCTTCAATAGTAGTGGTAGTATCCTTACACATTTCATAAAATTGATTAAACATCCAGAAAGAATTCCCAATTTCTAACCCCAGCCCTCTTCCAATTTCTGTGCTATCTATCCCATTAATAAATTTTTGAATTGCGAGAAATTCTTCTATTGAGTTAGTATCATCAATATCAGAGCAAATAGTAAAGGCAGCTCGGTAAGGATAAGGAAATTTTCTAATAGAAATTTCATTATGGCGGGAGCAGCTAACAATTATTAAAATTGTTATTAAGAGACAAAATTTAAGTCTTATAAAGGTTTTACACTCCATAATAAGTTAAGTTCGTTGATATTTGTGCGGAAGAAAATATACAATAAACATATTATTATATGAACTCAGAATTATAATATTTTTCAATACTACTCTTACCACATTCAAATTTTTCAATAATTGAAGTAATAGTAAATAATACATCAAGTTCTTGTTTACCATGCTTACTACAATTATCAGTTATATTTTTCAACTCTGAATATGATAAATACTCAAAGATAGATTTACAATCAATTGTCTGCTTTTGGATGCACCTAATTAAATTTGAGTTACGTTTATATGCACTTTTATATTCGACTTTCTTTCTAATTTTCAACATAATTTTCGGATAATTAGAAATAATTTTGGATAAGCAGCTTATTAAATATCGTTTAATCCTATATCTAATGGATGATATTGGTAAAGCTAAATTTGCCTCTATAATCCTAGACATTTGGGGAGATAACTTAATTAACATTTCACGGTATAAACGATTATTAATTTTTTGCTTTTCCGGGCAATCTATAGCATAAATAAAAAAGGGTGTTGACTCAAGAGGTGTTCTAACCCAGAAAAAAAACCTATTGCGGTCTATTCCTTCATAATGCCAATTAAAACATCTACTATAAATAACAAAGTGCTCATATTTCCCTTGTAGACTTTTTTCAGGATATGATAAGAGATTTCTTTTTATCTCACCTTCAATTTCTTCTTTAGTAATCAGAGTTAAATTTTCAACTTCATTTATGCTAATCATCGAATGTTTAGATATAATAAACTCAATAAGATGATTTATGTCTTTAATTCTTTTCGGCAAATTATGAGATCTTAGACAAAGACCTGTATCACCAGTAAAGTACGTGACTTTATTTCCAAAGTCTTTTTTTATTTGTCTGAAAAAAGGTAGAATAAAACTCATAAATAAATAGTTCATACCCCTTTTAATATCAAGTAATTTTATAAAATCCTTACCTTTGGGTGAACTAAGGGGAAATAAATGCCAATCAATATTCAATGAACTTGCCACTTTCTCTGCAATTTCTGTATCAAGTTTAAAAATTTTATCGAAATCAAGGTATGTAACTCCTGAAAATGGAATTGAGCATTTTCTTAATGCTGCAGCAACAATTCTTGAATCTAATCCTCCACTTAAAGATAATACATTAACAAAATTATCTTCAGTATTACTTTTATTGCCGCAAGTTGCATTGAGTAAAGATATTAACTTTGTAACATTTTTATTAATTCTATTTCTACAATGTGATTTGCAATCAAAATTTAATTGATAAATATTCTTAATTTCAAAATGTGATTCTAAAGAGTTAATCTTTATTAAAGAAGAAGGTTCTAAACGAAAAATGTTGTTGAATAATGTTTCTTTTCCTAATGTATAACTAAATAACAAATAATTCGCTAATGATATTTTATTAAAATTTTCCTTTTTGACAAAATTTGCAATAAATTTTATTTCTCTTGAGACATATATTTCTGATTTGTTTTTATAATAATATAAAGGCAAATGACCTAAAGCATCATTTAAAAATGCAACTTCATATGATTTCTTATCTAAAATAAATATAATAAATTCACCATCTGTATTTAACAACCAATCTGAAATTTGTTTATTTTTATTAGTCTGATTCTGGAAGATTAATTCTGCTAACCCATTTAGCTCAGAATCTATTGCGGAATAATCTTTTCCATATATTTTACCCTCAAGATAAATACAATATTTATTGGTTTCAAAAGAAATAATTGGATATTCTTTATATTTTGTATAGCCTAAAAAATAGAACTTTTTTTTTAAAAGAATCTTTCGTTTATATTCCTCAAAATGAATCAGTGAATCTAACGATTGTAAAATTATAGATTCTTTCTTTGAAATATCTTCTTTAAAATCACAAATAAAACTTAATCCAGGCATCTTATTAATACATTATAATGAATAAAACAATTATTGTTAATAATAAAAATTAAAAATTTGAATATCTCTATATATTCATTTACTTAATAATATGTTTATTATCTTATTAGCAACAGATTCAGTATCTAATCCCTGCACTTTATATACCTCTTCATTTTTTCCAGAAACTCCATATTGAGTAACACCAAATTTTTTCAATTTGCATTTAATTCCGTATTCTACTAATTTAGATGCGAT
>JACNFI010000224.1 GCA_014384665.1 Candidatus Cloacimonadota bacterium | reverse complement strand
ACAAATAAGAGGTAAACAATATGAAAACTAAAATTTGTTTGATAATGGTTTTGTTCTTGCTGTTTTCTGTTAGTTCTATTTGGGCTAATAAAGAGGCAACCACAATGACAACACCAACAGAAAGAACAGCTCCAATAGTTAAAAAAGCAGAAGCTCGCCCTGTTATACCAGATGATTTGATCCCCAAAATTGCTAAAAAAGGTCAAGTTGCTCCCATTAATGATGACTATGAAGCTACGAAATCTCGTGTACAAAGAGGTGGAGTAGTTAATGTTTATGAAGATGATTTTGAAACCGAAGGTTCTTTCTGGTATTATGCTGGCGCAGCCTATATCTTCTCTTTGCCTGATCAATATGGAGATGAAGAATTTGGCACCCGTTTTACTGTTAATCATACTACTGCAGATTTGGATGGTGCATGGTTCTATTGGTATAGTGCAGTTGGAACTCCGAGCGCAACGGTTCATGTGTATGACTGTGTTGATAATTACCCGGGCACTGAGCTTGGTTCAGTACCGGTTCCCTGGGCTAGTATTGCACTTGGTTGGAACTATGTTGATCTGACATCTCTTTCGCTGTCATTTGATTGTGGTGAGGAATTCTTTATAACCTACTCTGTAGATGATGGTATATATGGAACCACACAACTTAATATTATTACAGATAATGGCTCATCAGGTGCAAATCGTTCCATCGAGTATTGGGGTGCTTGGGAATACATGTATCTTGATTGGGGTACTGATTATGAATTTTGTATCGATGTAGTTCTTAGCTATCCCGATACATGGATTTCCCAACTCAGCAAGTTTCATTATCTTGAAGATAGTCCTTCTTCAAAAGATACTGTCTCCTACAGCCCAACTCATTGCTGGTGGGTAGATGAAGAAACTACCGGTGGTTTCAAAGATTATCTGGTTTCTCCGGAATTTACGATTCCTGCAGGATTTCCTCTCTATTACTATAGTATGGAAGTTAACATTGAATTTATGAGAAGTAGTGCTGGACCTGGTTCTATTGATGAATATTACGAGGTGTGGATAGTAGATAAAGATGCCGGAGTAACTGATTTTTGGCATACAGACACCTTAAATCATTATGCAGGTGAAAACTCCTGGTGGTGTGGTAAATTTCAAGCTGGCTGGTCTGGCGGCTGGGGTTATGGTAACAGCTGGAATCAGTGGGTACAAACCCCTGTGATGGCTTTACCGGCACTTAAAGATTCGATTTCACTCGACTTTATGCAGCGTTCCGATTCAGAACCCGGGTTTGATTTCTGCTATGTTGAAATAAGTAATGATAATTTCATTACTTTTGATAATCTCGCCACATATGATGATGCTCATAATACCTGGACTGCAGCTCATATACTACTCAGTAGTTATGCAGGACAAAATGTAAGTGTTAGATTCCGTTTTGAATCTGATGGTGGTTGGTCGGATGAAGATGGACTCTATGCATCTCAAGGCGCATGGTTCCTGGATAATGTGATAATCTATGATGGTTCAAAGACTACTTATTTTGAAGACAATGCTGATGATCAGGTAAACTTCCTTATTAATCCCGGAAACGAGGAATGGACGCGTCTCTTCTATGACTATGACAGAGATTATCCAGCTCCTTCAACCGGTTATGAATTAGTTGATAAAGATTTCATCTTTAATGGCACATGTAATCTCACACCATACGCAGGTAAAAATGTTCAATTTAAAATTGCCGCACAAGTAGATGATAGCTCATATGCTCACGGCGCCGGCTTATTCATTGATGATATTGTTATTACAGGAATTGATCTTCCTCAATATGATATGGCTTGCGATCTCACGGTTGTACCTTATCCTACCACTGTAGGACTTGATTGCAAATCTGTTAGTCTTTATCCCAGTCTCATTATGCATGAAGCAGGATATGCAGCAACAGGTGCGAATGGTCGAATTAATGTAGAGGGCTCAGGATCTTCCCCACCGCTCTATAATTATTATGTGCAAAGCACATCTCCTCTGGCTTTGAATGATTACGGTATTTATGAACTCACAAGAAGTCCTTTTTATACACCTGTAGCTGGCACTTATAATTATGATGGTTGGGTAGAAGGAGTTACTGGGGATCCAGACCCGGATAATGATCATGCCCCTCCAATGCCTGTTACAATCTATCCTGAAGGGCAATATGAACTAGGATATAATAGCAGAGTAGAAGGTCAATTCTATTTTCCAACTTGTACCGGTGCTGTAACATACTACTCCCCATTTAGAGATGGTGTATTCAGTTCTTCAAAAGATTATCAGATAACCGGTATAAGACATATGTTATACAATCGCTTTATTCCAGGCGCATCACCATCTGACACACTTCAATGGGCTCCTTTAACATTCAAAATATATAATGCAGCAGATTCTGTTACTCTCGGTGCACTTATCTATGAAGAAGAGATCATGCTACCTTCACAAACTAGGATTTCATGGGTAGAGTTCCCATTTGCTACTCCTGTACCAATTACTGATGATTACTTTATCCATATCACCGGTGAGTTCATAGATGGAAATACAACTGCAACTCACCCCAAATACTTCATACTTGTTGATGATAATTCACAAAAGTATCTTGGCACTAGTTATTACAGTGGCCACGCTTTCAATTATGGAATTTCTGCTAAGGATTCATTAGAATTACATAATATGGACTACTGGGTCAATGCCTTGATCAATGTTGATGTTCCTTTACCAGGATATTGTGAAGATCTTACAATTGCTAAAAGCGGTAATGATATTGTCCTTGATTGGAAAGCAATGCCTAATGCAACTGATTACAAGGTCTATTATTCAACCGATCCATACACTGGATTTGTTGAATTGGTAGGTACTACCGGCGGTGCAGTTACATGTACTCATACTGGCGGTGCAGCGGGTACTAAGTTCTTCTATAAGGTTACTGGATTTTAATTATGAATAAAGTAATTGTGGCTCATGTCAAAAAAAATATTTCTAAAAAATTTGACATTCAAGAAACGTTAATTTATAAAATGGCTATAAATAATGTGTTAACAAAAAAGAAAAAAAATTATTCGGAGGAATAAGATGAAAAAATTAATTGCAATCATTGCAATACTCGCTCTCGCTACTTCTGCCTTTGCTACTGAATCTGACCCGAGTGAAACTGTTGGGTTTGTTAAAATTGCATCGAGTGTTGGTTATACTCCTTTCTCTCTTCCATTTACATTTTATGATGCAACCAGTACTGAAACTATGGATATTGATGATGTTATTGGTAACCAATTAACCGGTGGTACTGTATTCACTGGCGATAGAATAATTGAAATTGGTGGTACTGCTTATGCTTATCTGCTTGCTGCTGGGACATGGGCTGGAACATTAGCAGATTTTGTAGATAATAAAGGATATTATTTCAAAATTCAATCTGGCCATTCTGCTAAAGATGTTTATATTGCTGGAACTGTTGAGCAATATGCTCAATTAATAGCGAATTGCGGTGTTGGTTACACATCGGTTTCTGTAAATGAAGCGGGTGTGATTCCTGTTGCTGATCTAGATTTAATAACAAGTGGTTTCACCGGTGGAACTGTCTTTACTTCAGATAGATTATTAGAACTCGGCGGAACTGCATATGCATACTACAATTCAACAACATTACTCTGGGGTGGATCTCTAACTCACATTGAACCAGGTAAAGTTTATTATGTCAAAGTACAATCCGGTCATA
>JACNFI010000223.1 GCA_014384665.1 Candidatus Cloacimonadota bacterium | reverse complement strand
GGAATAAAAGACTCGAAACCTTGCGAATGGTTTTCGTTTAACCTTTGCAATGGTTCATTTTTTTTAATCCGTATCCAATCCGTCGGTTGACGGATGGAAACGAGAAGATGGGTATTGTGGCCATTATGGGAAAATGATTCTACAAAATATAAAACTTGAGACATGCCTGCTTCGCCGAAAGGTGAGTTGGCGAGCATGTCTTAAGTTGGGACTTTATTGAATTACCTATCACAAGCTCTTCGATCCGTCTCCGTTACACTTCAGTCTTCTCCGCCAGCTGGCGGATACGCCCAGACAGGACGCCGTGACGTGCTTATGACAAGATATTTCTTTATTTCCTAATCCTAAAAAAATTCTTTTTACTTTCCACCAATCCATCCAACTCACCGAGTTTAGTATCAGGATGATCTGCAAATATTTCTAGTAAAACTGGTATATCACCCACATACGATGTGACCTGATAAAACATTTTACTCGATAGGGCAATATTACTATATGTGTATGTAGTATCGGTTGTAGAAGCGAGATAGTTAAATGCAGAATCGGGTGAATTGCTGGAATAAATAACATATCCATCTACATTTATTGGATTGCCATTTACGTTTGTAATTACAGGATTCCAGGTGATTATTGCCCCATTTCCGATGATCTCAATATTTACATTATCTGGTGAGGTTGGAGGAGATGGGATAATTTCTATCACTCCATTCTGTACACTATGCAAAATATCATTAGAACTCTCGTCACCAAGAATTGCATCTGATAATGTTAAAGGAATATCTTGATTAGGGCAGTTTTCATCAACCACAAATTCCAAAGTAAGAATTGTACCGTCATTACCAAGAAAAGGATTTTGATTCATTGAATAAGATATGATCCTAAGATTTGTAGAATCCAAAAGAGATTGTATCAAAAGATGGTCCTGAGCTCTCGTAGATAGCTGTGCTGAATTGCTCACAAATTGTAATTGCTCAGAAAAATTCAGATCAAACTGAAAAGCCACAAATTCATCATAATTCTCTACATCGACTGCAACGGTTATTGTATCTCCAGAACATGCCGTTGTGTCTCTTGCAATAAGATAGTTAGGTGAAAAAGACGAACCTGATAAGGCGATATTAAAAGGAGATTCATCCGGATCATTACTATAAATTTTCATTACTCCATTGTATGAGCCCTCTAAAGAATTGTGATAATATACAGGAACACTTAATTGTGAGGATATGTTTATGTTTTGCGGGATTGAAATATCCGTCCAAAAACTTGTATCCGTAAAGGATATTTGATTAATTTCAAGCGTATCTGAACCATAATTATAAAGTGTTACCGACGATTGAGTTGTATTTAGCAAAGATATTTCGTTGAAATTTAAAGAACATGGACCGGATATATCAGCTGCAGCTATTTCAAGCTGACCGTTATAATGATCTGAAATTACATTATCACCCAAAACATCTCCAATTATCGGATCATGTAAATTTAATGAATAGTATCCACCGGTTCCTTCTACATAAAAATCCATTGAAACAATATTACCGGAAGTATCGGAAAATGCTGTGTTGGTTGGGGAATAAGCTACAACACGGAGTGTATCGTTCATTTGATTTGCAGAAACTATATGATCATCAGCTCTGTCTGATAATTGAACGGTTCCCGTAATATACTCCATAGGTGACGGAAGCTTAAGATCAAACTGGAAACCAACAAAAGGTTCCATATTATTTATCGATAAATACAATTTTGTTGTATCACCGGAAAAAGAAAACATGTTCCCTACATGCAGTTCATTCACCGCAAAAGCAATAGCAGTTAATTTTACTTCTACGCTTTGTTCGTCGGGATCATCTGATAAAATAGTAACAGTATTATTGTAAGTCCCTTTTACTATAGAATGAAATCTAACTGTGACTGCTTGCTGTCCGGAAGCTTGTATAGTGTACGTAGTATCTCCTATAATTGAAAAATATTCATTATCAGGATTCAAATCAAGTATTGACAGTTCCGTTGTTCCGTTGTTGTAGATCGTAAATGATCTGTCTGTATGACCACCCAATGGAGTTCTGTCGTAATAGAGAGAATCTGTATTGAGATGTATGTCTGGAGCATTGATACTTAGCACTCCATCAATCGCTCCTGTGAGAATATTCTGTGAAGAACTGTTTCCAATAATTGGAGACTCCAATTCGAGAGAATAATTTCCGGGAACTGGACCCAGGATAATTTCAAACGTAGCAACATTTCCACTATTTCCTGTAAAAGCTGTATTTGAGGGAGAGTAGGCAAAAATTCGCAGAGTATCATCATTAATAATAGTAGCATTAATTGTATGATCAACACTTCTATCCAATACTAACGAAGTAGAATTTGATACATACACTATCTGGTCGAAAAGGGGAACATCAAGTTGAAAAGCTACAAACGGATCATCATTGATTATCTCAATGTTAACTGTAACTGTGTCAAAAGGTTCACCTGAAACATTATGAATTTGCATAATATTATCAGCACACAAATTTGCTGAAAGTTCCAGTACGAGAATTATTAAAAATATGAACGGCACTAAAATCTTATATTTTTTCATGGTAACTCACCTCTTTAAATAAATTATGTTTTCACATTTGCCATAAACCGAACCCGTGATATAGTCAGAATAAACGGCTCTGATCAGAAATGATCCGGTGGGTACTTCATCCCCCATATAATTTGATCCGTCCCAATTATAATACCAGGGTTCGTTGAGGTTATATGCGAAATTTTGTGGGGACAATTTTTTTACGAATTGTCCCCGGTTATTATATATTTTTACTTCAGGTTTATGATCAACATTACAATTTTCTAAGTGTAGTGCAATCGTAATGGATTCCGTGAATGGATTGGGATACTTAGTAATATTTATTATTTCATAAGGTATCATAGATTGGTCATCTACATCTGTAATTGGTTCAATCACAATCATACCGTTCACTATACCTGTAAGAATATTACTTGAATTTGAATCACTGATAATTCCATTTTGTGGCTCCAGAGAGAAGCTACCGGTTTGCTGACCGGCTATCAATTTTAAGGAAGCGATCATACCGTTATTACCCAGGAAGGAAGTATTGGATGGAGAATAGCTTAGTATTCGTAAAGTATCATTGTTGATAATACTTGAGATAATAACATGATCTACTTCTCTCCCAAGTAATGATGTAGAATTTGCAAGATAACTGAACTGATAAGGTATTGGCAGATCAAATTGAAAGGCAATAAAAGGATCATCATTGATAATCTCAATATATATATCTATCGTGTCATTTTGTGAACCCTGCGCATCATGGATCTGGAGAATATTTGAAGAATAGAGAAATGTGCTGATACTCAGTAAAATCACACAAAGAAGAATAGCAATTTTCATTTTCAAACTACCTGATCATTAACACTTTTTTGATCTTCTCAAATGATCCACCTTCATTCATGTCTGCTTTGAGTTTATAGAAATATACTCCATTACCAACATTACGATCTTGTTCATTCTTACCATTCCACACAATATCATAATAGCCGGCATCCTGATCTCCAACTTTGAAACGTTTTACCAACTGACCACGAATGTTGTATATTGATACAGTTACCTTTGATGGTTTTGCAAGAGCATACTCGATTGTAGTTGTATTTTTGAAGGGATTAGGATAGTTCTGATGCATATAAAATTTTACAGGTGTTAACTTCAAATTGTTGTTTA
>JACNFI010000222.1 GCA_014384665.1 Candidatus Cloacimonadota bacterium | reverse complement strand
TAACCAGACATCGTTATTCCCAGCACCATAAGACTCTGTATATCCGGTAATAATATATCCACCATCATCTGTCTGAGTACCAGAAAAACCACAATCGCTATCACTACCGCCAAAGGTTTTGTTCCATTCCTCATTTCCCAGACCATCTGTCTTTATTAACCAGACATCCGGAATATCATCCAGAATATCAGGATCACACTTACCTCCAATAATAATATAACCACCATCATCTGTCTGGGATACTGAACTACCTGAATCCTCATTATTACCGCCAAAAGTATTATTCCATTCCTCATTCCCCAGACCATCTGTCTTTATTAACCAGACATCACCCCAACCTACATCATAAGAGTATGTATCTCCAGCAATAATATATCCACCATCATCAGTCTGGGATACTGAACTACCACGATCGCTATCACTACCACCAAAGGTTTTTGTAAAACTATTAACAAATAAAAAAACTGTAACTTGCACAACACTTGATTGACCGATATTTCCAGAGGAATCATGGGCTTTTGCAAGAATAGTATGTTCTTGTCCATCTGCCCAGTAATAAACATTCCATCCATATTCATAAGGTTCATTTGTATCTTCACCAACTTTGTCTCCATCAATAATAAATTCAACTTTTTTTACACTCTCATTATCTGCAGCATCTACTTTTATAGTCACTGGTTCCGTTAGAGTTTCACCATTTGCCGGTTGTGTTATTGTAACAGTAGGCGGAGTATTATCTGGTTCAGTTGTTTTCTTTTCGCAGGACAAAAAAACAAGTATTGTTAAAACCAATAATACACTATAAATTAAATTAGTTTTTTTCATTGTATCCTCCATTATTAGATTTGTTTTATTTTCATTAAATTTACCTATTATTTCACCAACAAACATTTTTTTACAACTTCGGTTTTTCCATCCACACTTAATTTATAAAAATACAATCCCGAGCTTATTTTATTTCCGTACGCATCATCTCCATTCCATGGAATTGAATGATATCCTGATTGCCTGAACTCGTTAATAAGAGTTTTAACTTTCTGACCTTTTACGTTGAATATCTCAAGTTCAATTTTGCTATTTTGCTTAATAGAAAAAGAAATTGTTGTAAATGGATTGAATGGGTTTGGATAATTTTGAAAAAGAGTAATTGACGAAGAAATTCCATTTGGCTCATCATTAATTGATAAATATGAAATGTCTGCATATTGTAAACTTGATAGAGCAGGACCTGCACTTGCGATATTACCTCCATAAACATACAAATTATTTCCAATTACTTCAGTGCCGCAGTGTCTTCGACCAATCATATTAGTATTGAGTTGTGCAAATTCGTGTGTTTCAGTGTCGAATACAGCAACATAATTAAGAATATCATAATCTCCTATTATCCAGATATATTGTCCTTTTAAAGTAGTGTGATGAGCAGATATACCGAATGGCATATAACTAATAAATGACCATTCATTGTTCTGGATATCATAAGCATCTATCCTATTTGATTGTGAACCGTTATATCCTCCAAATACATATAAGATACCATCTACAACTTCTCCTTCAGTTTGTTTTGCTTCCGGCATATCAGGAAGTTGATTCCAAATATTGTTTATAGGATCAAATTCATATAAAGTATTCAAATATACACCATGATCACTACCACCAAATATATAAATTTTATTGTTCCAGACAGCAGACCCGGAAGAAGTAAATGGGTTAGGATTAGGGGTAAGGTATGTGATATTACCATTTGCAACATCAACTACTTCGACAGTATCAGTATATGTTGACGGGTTGGTTTGATAGTATGTTTGCCCTCCAAAGATGTATATTTTATTTGTGCTTTGGATATATTCTGCTTTACAATATCTCCTTGGAATTAATCCATCTACGAATACTTCCCAATTATTGTTTGTTGGATTGTACTTTTCAATATTATTAACTTGATAAAACGGTGGTTCGTATGTGCCGCCACATATAGCATAGAGAGAAGTCCCATCAGTAGTATAACCAAAACCTAATCGTGCTGTATTCATGTCTGATAATGAATTGAAGGTTAGATCGTAATCACTTTGATCGTAGTAATATGCTCCCATATCTGCAATTGTTCCATCTGGGTCAAGTGGTGAAGTTGGGTCTCCTGCATCTATACACGGTGAAAATTCTGTAAGATGATAATCTCCATTATCAGGATCTACAAATAATGGGTCTGTATTTATATTCCCTTCTAACCAATAAACTATCCCATTATTATTTGTTACAATTCCAGCTTCTCCACCTTGAATATCTGAATAGGAGATAGTAATTGAATTTGGATCATACGTTCCATAAAAATATATTTCCTCTGGAGAATTATTCCAAATAACACTATTGCAAACAGTCACATTTGAAGCATTATAACAATACACTCCACCACCCCCATAACTGATTGCTGAATTATCGCAAATAGTTACGTTAATCAATGTTACATTAGAAGAATCCCAACATGCTATTCCACCTGCATACCAATTTGCTGAGTTGTTTGAAATAATTACATGTTCTAAAATCGGACTTGAAGCCAAAAAACCCATACCCCCACCGTTATGTGAAGCGATATTACATGTTATCATTACATTCTCTATACTCGGTGAAGAATTATTATAGCCCGCAATCCCACCACCATATTCAGCAGTATTATTCTCTATCTTACATTTTTTTATAATTGGTGAAGAATAAGAATAGCAGTCAATCCCACCACCAATATTGGAAGCCACATTATTTGTTATCATTAGATTCTCTAAAGTCGGTGAGGAAGAATATCTGCAGCGAATTCCACCACCATAATCAGCTAAGCCATTTGTAATTGTAAAACCAGTTAAAAAAGCAGTTGAATCTTCACCATTTTCAAAAGTAACAACACTTCCATTTTGGTTTCCATCAATAATCGTTTGTGATATATAAGTTGTATCTTGAGTAGTTAAGAATAATGAACCTACAATAATGTTTTTCCCATTATAATTAATGTTCTCAAAATAAATATCAGGCTGAACCAAAATAGTATCACTATCAACAGCTATGTTAATGCCTGCCTGTATTGTAGGTTGGTCAGCAGGTATGTTAATAATTGTTGCTGATAAATATGTGCAACAAAAAGTGATAATAAAAAATAAAATCATTCTTGTTTTCATTTTTACTCCTATTCATTTTTTAAACCACGAAGGCACGAAGATAATAAAATGATTATTTTCATTTTTTTCTTTGTGACTTTGTGTCATTCTTTATCATATTCAAAAATAAAAAAGGACGCAACTTCAATTACGCCCTGACTTGAGGTATTGGCATACCCACACGGCAAAGCGAAGAAGTGCGCCCATACGGACGCATCAATTTCACTAATTCTGCCGTGTAGAAAATTTGCCGATTTCCAAGTCAGAACAAATAAAAGATGCAAAATCTATATTTTATAGCTATGTCATGAGCTGTCCTTTAATCCAAGACTCAGTTTAAGTATATTGTCAACTTTGTTTTGTAAGGATTCAGTTAATTTTCCAAGTTTTCTGACAATGAGTTTTGCCGGGAGTGTCATTATATATTCACAGCGAACAACAGAAGTCTTTACAAGCCCGGTTTGCTTAAAGTTTGGAGTTCCTTCTTTAATTAATAATTCTGTTTGTTTTACTTCATCTATTCTTTGTGATGTAATAGCAACTAAAATAACATCATTATATCGGCGTTCAATAGAGTGGTCAGAAACAAT
>JACNFI010000221.1 GCA_014384665.1 Candidatus Cloacimonadota bacterium | reverse complement strand
GTAAATTCATGCCGGTAGTATCAATAATTCCTGCATCGATACAGGGGGAAGTTTCCGAAAGATTCAGATCTAAATTAGAAGAATCAACAAATTCCGGATTGAGATAAATATTATAATAAATATCACAGGGATCTCCATTAGAATTCACCTGAACAATAGTGCCTAAGCCGGAAGGAACATATCCTGCGAATGATCCTGAGGAGTTTTCATAACAATTACAATATTCGATCGTCGCTTGTGATTGAGAATGAAACGTAAATCCTGTACCGGTATTGTTAGATACTATACAATCGAAAATAATTGGTTTAGAGCTATCCCATATACCAATTGTTGCCCAGCCATATGAAATATTATCAAAAAACGTACAATTAATTATCAGCGGATCGGCTGTCCAACAATCTATTGCTGAACTACCACCATAAGAAATATTCTCGCTAAAAAGACAATTATCAATTAATCCTTTACAATGATTCAGAAAGATTCCACCACCATTATCATTAGCAATATTGTTATTAAATATACAATTAGTAATTTTCATTGATGAATTATTAAAACATGCAACACCACCGCCATCGTCTGAAGCTGTATTATTTGAAATGATCAAATGGTCAATAACAGGTTTACTTGCATTACTACATTTAATACCACCACCATCTGCAGCATATCCATTTGTAATCGTAAAACCCTTGAGTATTGCCGAGGATGTTTCACCATTTTGAAAAGTTACCACAACGCCATTGTGATTGCCATTAATAACCGTATCGTTAATATAATCTTTATTCCCCGTTGTGAGAAATAAAGATGCAACAACAATGTTCTTCCCATTGAAATTAATATTTTCATAATATGCACTTGGGTGTACTAAAACTGTATCCCCATTACTTGCAACATTGATTGCTTCTTGAATTGAAATAAATTGAGCGCCCCCATTAGCGTTTACAGTAATTAAATCAGCTTGTAATAGATAGACGTTTGCTATTATAAAAAGAAATAAAACACATGTTATTATCTTACTTTTCATATCGCACCTCCGCGGTTACCTCTTTTAAAAAAATTCTTAAAAATTTTGTCAATAATTTAATTATTTGATTTCAAAACCTCTGAAAGTTTTATCCCAATAGAAGAAAGTGATATTGCTCCAATTACAAAAATTACAATTGTTGTTAATATATGAACGGTTGCAACAGCAGCCCCGGTTAAGTTATTATTTACTCCAAGTGCAAAAGAAAATATTACAACCCACATGAATTCATTTGAACCAATTTGTGCTGGAGGTGTTGGCAAAATATAAGTAAGATTCATAAGTGTATAGCCAAAAAGGATTTTAATAAATCCAACATCTTGTAATCCCAAACTTTTAAAGATCATATATACAAAAAAACCTTCTGACAAAACAGCAATAATTGTTAAAACATAAATCAGTATTGTGTCCTTTACTCGTCCTTTGAGGATTCCCATTCCATCAATGAAGCTGACAAAAAATTCTTCGAGTTTGAGTTTGAATTTATTGGGAAGGAAAAAAGATAATTTCATCAAGATCTTGTGCATATTCTCTGGACTCTTCATGGAAAAAATGAGGATAAAAAGAAATATCACATACAATGCCAGAATAGCGACAATTATCCAAGTGAGTGTCCTTCCAACAGGAATTGATAGAATTGGAATCAGTATAATTATTACAATAATAGGAAATAAATCAGTAAGTTTATCGATGAATATTGAAGGAAGTGATTTTGAAATTTTTACACCCTCATTTTTCTTGAGAAAAAAACTTTTTGCAACCTCCCCTGCTCGGACAGGAATAATATAATTAATTAACATTCCCGCCATAAAATAGAAAAAAGATTCAAGAATTTTCATAGTAAAGATTGGTTTCAATATAAGTCGCCATCTATAAGAGCGAATAAAATATGCCAAAATATAAAAAAAAGTAAATAAGATAAGATGAAAAATATTCAATCTGCCTAGGTACGACAAGATTTCATTTATATCAACCAAAATAAACCACAAACCAAGAAAGGCAATTCCAATTATAATACCAATTATAATATTCAATCTATTTTTCATCAACTACTCCAAATACCCAAACAACATGTGCCTTTCGTCGCTTTCTGTAAAATTGCTCAAATACAGGAATCCACAACACAAATAAAAGTGGTGCTAATGTTGATAAAATTGGAATCTTCATTTTTGATGATTTCTGGCCTGTTTCAAGAGGATCAGATTTCCATGGAGGTGCATCTGCATAACCGCTTTCCAGCAATTGCAATCCGTCATTTCTGACAGCACTTTCCACTTCTTCTTTTGTAAAACCTCTTCCCGAGTGATCCTTATTTGAAGAAAGATATAATACGCCATCTTGATATTTTCTGATTAATTTTTTTCGAATTCTTTCAACTGATTTTATCTCAAATATCTCTCCGAAACCTAATATTTCACAATCATATTTTTGATGAACATCCTGTTTTATTATACCTTCCATTTATTCTCCTGCGCTAAATTATGTACCAATCTATTAATTCCACGTTCGTATGAAAATATGGGCTTGAAATCATATTCTTTATCGATTTTAGAAATATCATATACCACATCTTTAACCATTGTATCTACTTTCTCTTGTGCAATAATCGGTTCCGGACCTGTCAATTCTATACCAATTTGATAAATTTTTTCAATTATAGTAGCAATAAATCGTGCAAACCATTCTGGAATCTTTATGTCAAGAATGACTTTTTTTTGTAATTCATTTCTTATTAATTTAACTAAATTATTTATCTCAATTGGATATTTATAAGAGACAATAAATCCATCGTTAGTTGGATGAAAATTTGTTCCAATCTTTTCAAGAATATTAATAAAATCTTCAATATAAATACATTGGATTCTATTTCTGCCATTCCCCACCGTATGATATGAATTATTATGAATCATTTTTATTAAACGGGTCATCATACCTTGCTGATCATTTTCACCATACACAATGGAAGGACGGAGAATTGTATATGGCAGACCATACTTTTCATTATATAAAGTAACAAGATTTTCGCATTCCAACTTCATTTTTCCGTACAAATTATATGGCTTTCTCTCTGTGTCCTCTGAAATAGGAAGTTCCTCTGAATATCCATAAACCGCAACTGAACTACAAAATATAAAATGAGTGATTTTCCCAATGGATGATTTTAATAATATCTCAGTAAATTCCTGTCCTGATTGAATATATTTGTCCCAACTTGTTCCCCATTTATGGCGAATACTTGCGAGATGGTATAGTATATCAAATTGATAAAAATCAATTCGTTTATTTATTATATCGTCAATAAAATAATATTTAATATTAAACTGTTGAAGCTTCTCAATATTTGAGTCCGGTCTGATAACACAGGTAATTTTATGACCTTTGGTCGCAAGACGTTTGATCAAATGGTATCCGACAAAACCGGTTCCACCAGTAACTAAAATATTCATTGCTTATTCCTTTAATATTCAAATGTGTATTCATGAAATTTTTGTAAAGTTTTCCAATCTTTTAATAACTTTTAAAGATATTTTGGAATTTGTTGACACGTTCATCATTAATTTGTGATTTCGAATGCAAATTGAATTTAAATTAATTGGAGTAATACATGAGATCATACATTTTACTCATAATTTTAATATTTCTTTCATTCAACCTATATGCCCAGGACATAACCTTCACTGCGGCAGACAACCCTAATGATGACGGCGGAGCA
>JACNFI010000220.1 GCA_014384665.1 Candidatus Cloacimonadota bacterium | reverse complement strand
ATTTATCCCGATTTGTCGGGAGGAATCCAGTTTTTTATATAAATGTGAAACTGTAATGAGAAAAAGAATTGTAGGGTCATCTGCCCCAGATGATCGCTTTCAAGTTTACGATATTTTTATCGGTCGATTCGGGGAATCTATCCTACACTTCCTGGAGAATTTGTTGTTGTCGAATCCGAAACTAAAGTACGGGTATTCAATGCGAAAAAGAAAGATGGAATCTCATAATATAAATTCCCAATTCGACGCAAACAGAAGAGAAATAACAAAAGTGTAAATGAGAAAGTAAATTTCAAGGAATAAAAAATTTGACAAGGAATCCCAATTATTTATAAAAGATGTATATCTAATAGATGTGGATTTAATTCGATTTTCTAAACAACAGTAATTATCTTAGATGATGTATAATATTATCTGGAAGTATGATGAAAAATCGTGATAAAGCCAAAAAATTAATAACAAGACACAATGTAGGGATGAACTTGAGATCGGATGTTTTAACTGTAGTTGAAACTGAGAGGAGAATAGAGTATAAAATTAGGACTTCAAAGAGGGAATAAAAATGAAAATTAGAAAAAAGATCACACTAACATTTATGTCCATTTTATTTATATCACTATTAATTGTCAGTATTGTTTCCTATATAATTGTAAAAAATATTGTAACCCTGAATGCATTACATAATCTGGAATCTATCTCTATAGCTCAATTGAATTACTTAGAGAATATAGATGAACAGAATCTGGAAAGGTTGAAATTGGTAACCAGCCGAACTCAGCTAAGAATAAGCCTGCAAGCATATAATAAGAATCCGGAAAAGCAATATCAAACTAAGATGAACAAAATCCTTTATGATTGCAAATCTCCCATCAGTGATTTTAAAGAAATTAGTGTTATAAACTTAGATGGTGTTATCATCGCTTCTACCAATGAGGAAAATATTGGCACCGAACATTTAGACAAAGATTGTTTTTTAAGAGGGCAAAAAGAAAATATTACAAATCATTTCTTCTTAGACAAGGATATGAATTTAGATATACATCTCAGTGGACCTTTGATTCTTGATAATGAACTTCTGGGTGTTCTTCTAATAACATCTTCCGGGGATAAAATCACAAAATTTGTTACAGATTACTCATTATTTGGGGAAACAGGTTATACGTTTCTGGTTGTAAAAACCGATGAGCAAAATAAATTTTTAACTTCTCAGAGAAGAGTTCGCGGAAAACCTACTAAATATGCTTATACTAATTACGATGATTTTGGGCAAATCTCAAGAAAGGTTATAGAAAAGCAAAAAGGCACTTATAAAATTCTCTATGATTATTTGAACGAACCAATGTCTGCTGTAGTAAATTATAGTGATAAACTTGAAATTGGTTATTCAGTTAGACTTAGTCGGGAAGAGATACTAACGCCAGTAATAAGATACAGAAATTTATTGGCAATTATTTCTATTTTCTCACTTCTGATCACGTTTATATACACATTTTGGGGTGCAAAGTCAATCACAAAACCTGTGCTGAAACTAACAACACTCGCTAAAAAAATCAGTGGTGGTGATCTCGATCAGAAAATAGAGATAAAATCAAAGGATGAAATCGGAATATTGAGCAAAGCATTCAATACAATGACAGGCAAGCTTAAACAGGATATTAATAAGCGTAAGAAGGCAGAGCAAGCACTACAGAAGGCATACGATGAAATGGAAATTAAAGTTGAGCAACGCACTGAACAATTGAGTCAAGCAAACATCAAGCTTCAGGAATTGGATAAACTTAAATCGATGTTCATCGCCAGCATGAGCCACGAACTGAGAACTCCGCTGAATTCTATAATTGGTTTTACTGGTTTACTTTTGCAGGGTATATCAGGAAAAATAGATGATGAAGCCAGAAAAGACTTGGATATTGTATATAATTCTTCTAAACACCTTCTAGGTTTAATAAATGATGTTATTGATATCTCCAAAATAGAAGCGGATAAATTTGATATTCATTTCGAAGATGTAAAATTAGATGGTGTTATTGAAGAAGTTGTAGCTTCTATTTCCAAAGATGCAGAGAAGAAAAAGCTGAAGATCAAGACTGAACTCCCGGAAGGTCTTATTATTGTTAGTGACAGAAGAAGAATTTTTCAATGCATTCTTAACCTTATGGGCAATGCTGTAAAGTTCACTGAAAAAGGAGCTATCGAATTGAAAGCCGTGAAAAAAGCCGATGTACTAAAGGTAACTGTTACGGACACGGGTATCGGTATAAAAAAAGAAGACTTGTCAAAACTATTTAAATCCTTTACCCGACTCGATTCACCACTGAAGGCAGTAACTTCAGGTACAGGCCTCGGGCTTCATCTCACCAAAAAAATCATGACCAATGTTTTCCAGGGTGAGATTAGTGTAATTAGCGAATATGGCAAGGGTAGCACTTTTACTCTGGATATTCCTTTGAAGCAAAGAATAGAACACGGAGAACGCAGATGACACAGATAAAAACGGATAAAGGAAAATAAGTTAAAAATGGAAAGAAAGAATGGATCACGGATAACGCAGATGACACTGATAAAGGCGGATAAAGAAATATTTTGTAATAAAAATATCCGCGAAAATCCGTTTAATCCGTGTTCTAAAAATAATAGTGGTGAGTGAGTATGTTGCATGAAGAGATAACTGAAAAGATAATAAAAGCATTTTATTTGGTAAATAATACACTCGGTTTTGGCTTTTTAGAAAAGGTGTACGAGAATGCGATGGCGATTGAACTACGTAAAATGGAATTTAATGTTTTACAACAACAAAAAATAAAAGTTTATTATGAAACTGAACAGATTGGAGAATATTATTCTGATTTGACAATTGATGATTTAGTCATTATCGAGGTAAAAGCTGCTAAAAGTCTTTGTGAAGAACATGAAGCTCAGTTGGTTAATTATCTAAGAGCGACGAAAATAGAAGTTGGATTATTACTTAATTTTGGTAAAAAAGCAGAATTTAAAAGGAAAATATTTACGAATGACAGAAAATAAAGAATAGAACACGGATAATACAGATGACACGGATAAAAAACGGATAAGTAAAATAAGTTAAAAATGGAAAGAAAGAATGGAACATGGATAACGCAGATGACTCAGATAAAGACGGATAAAGAAAAAAAATTAAGATGAAAAGAAATAATAGAACACTGATAACACAGATGACACTGATAAAGGCGGATAAAGAAATATTTTGTAATAAAAATATCCGCGAAAATCCGTTTAATCCGTGTCATCCGCGTTCTATAAATATGGAGGATTAACATGAAAAGAGTGTTAGTGGTAGAAGACGACAAGAACAACATGAGGTTAATAACAAAATTGCTTATAAGTGAGGGATATGAAACCATCAAAGCAAAAACTGGAGAAGAAGGTGTAAAGCTTGCTATCGAGGAAAAACCTGATCTCATCCTGATGGACATCAAGCTTCCGGGCATTGATGGTTTGGAAGCAACACGAAGGATCCGAGCCTCAAAATGTGACGACAAAATTCCTATAATTGCCATAACATCATTTGCCATGGCAGGAGATAGGGAAAAATACCTGAATGAGGGTTTCACCGGCTATATCGAAAAGCCAATAGATCCTTATAAAGTGATAAAGGAGATTGAAGAGATATGGAAAAGAAATATTTAGTTTTAATAGTAGATGATATTAAGGAGTCAACTATAAATAACTTTTATTAGTTTGTCTTCGTTTGCAACCTGAAGA
>JACNFI010000219.1 GCA_014384665.1 Candidatus Cloacimonadota bacterium | reverse complement strand
ACAAAAAATTGAAATTCTTTCAATATTTTCAAAAAAATATTTTCTAACCTCAAAAATATTTTTATTATGTTTATTTATAATTTATTTTTTCCTAATATTCCATATTATAGAACAATTCTCTTATTAATTAACTTCTTAATAAAATTAATAAAATATGGTTCTTATAAATTAATTTGAATTTATAGTGTGTGTAACATGCATTCATTGAGACGACTAATAAGTATAAATTTCTTTCTCAAGAATTTTTGAACTAAAAAAATTGAAATGATTAGAAAATTTCAGAAATATTTGACAACGAATTTTCACAGACCTTACTTTGTTCACAATGAAAATGCAACCGGAAGAATTGAAAATTAGATCAAGACAAATGATTTCTAAATACCGCCATCTTTATGTTTGTTCTTCATTTGAAATTTGTAATTTGTCATTTTTAATTTTTATCCCCCCCCCCCCAACTTACAACTATTAAGCAAGTTACACAAATTTAACTATAAATTTTTCCCCAACCACGGGAAATACATATTTTCAATTGGGAAGAATAAATTCATTCGGAGATTGCCTCTCTATTTTTCTTCCCGAGGTAGAGAGGCATACACGGATGGATGAAACTGCATTTTTTTATGGCAGACTAGAAATAGTTATTCATATTGTTGATGAGGGAATACTTCTCACATTTATTACAAAAAAAATTAAATATCCAGGTGAGGAGAAAAAGTAGAGATGGAAAAGGAGAAAATAAAATGGAAAAGCCAATTGAACTTATAGAAATGCCATTTATATCTGATGGTGGAGGTAAACATCTCTGTGATATTTGCGGTGGATGCAGTATATGTAATAAAGCTATTCCTCATCAAGTTGGATATATTGCTTATTTAGGACATCTTGCTTAATAATTTAGCTATAAAGGGAGGACAATAATAAGTTTTGTTCTCCCTTTCAAATACATAAAAGGATAATTTATGAATATATTAGACTCATTTCCAAAGCTAAATAGTGAAAAAATAACAGCCGTATATAACTATCGTGATTTCTCGTTTGTCATTGAAAATAATAAAATACGAACTACAAATAAGATATTGTCAAACCTAATCTGGATTTTATATAAAAATTCTAACAAAAAATTATCAATAAAGAATTTGCTTGATCTTATTTATGAAGACAAGACTTGGAATAGAAATAGGATTGAACTTGAACATTTTTTTAGAAAACTCTATAATGATAAGTTTTTTGTGGACATTGGTTATCCTTGTAATAATCACATAAAGATATATGATAATTCTAAGGAATTATGGCCAATACATATATCCTTTGAAACGACTAATAAATGTAACTTCAAATGTTTTTTCTGTTATAATGATTTTTCACAACAAGAAAAAGAAATGAACTTATCAGAAATAGAAAATGTATTCACAAAATTAAGAAAGCACGGTTTATTATCAGTAGAACTTACAGGTGGAGAATTATTTACAAGATCAGATGCTTTTGAAATAATTGACATTGTGTATAGCAATGTTTCTAATTTTTTTATATTAACAAATGGCTATTTCCTTAACAAGGAAGTTGTTGAAAGATTAAAAATGTATAGGAAAAAGTTATCGGCAATTGGAATTTCATTCCACTCAGCTGATAAAAATATTTTTGAGAAAATAACCAGGAAAAAAGGCTCATACGAAAAAATTATCCATGCTATAAAGCTACTAAAAAAAGAGAATGATTTTATTGTTAGAATTGCATGCCCAGTTATTAATCAGAGTTATGATGAGTTAGAAGAAATGTGTAAGTTATTACGAAACTTAAAAGTAGATTTAGTCCAATTTGGTATTAATATGTTACCCGAATTTATAATTTCCAAAGAATTTATTAAAAAGAAAATTGTACTAAATAATCATATAGAAAAACTTCATAGAATATATCCAGAACTGAATATGGAAGCTTATGAATTTGGTGAAGAAACAAAATCAATTGTAAATATTATAGCATGTGGTGCTTTTTCAAAAAATCTTGTTATAACTCCCTCTGGTAATGCTAAACCTTGTGCATATTTTCCAGAAAATTCAATTTTTAACATTGGTAAATTGAATAATTATAATTTATCTTCAAGAAAAATACATCTACTAAAAAAATTTATTGTAGGAAACCACTTAATAAATAATGTTGAGATAAACAAAATATGTGAATCATGTGATTCTTATGAAATTTGTGGTCATTGCTTTTATGTAAGAAGCCTTCTAAATAATGATAAAAATCGTTGTCTTTTAACAAAAAGATATGGTTTCCAATTTGAACAAGAATTAAAGAGGGTGAAATGAATAAAAAAATATATCTAAGCATTATTATTTTTTGTATTCCCATATTATTATTATGTGTAGAACTGGATATTGATACCCTTTGTCATTTGGGTATGAAAAAGCCATTGGATGTAGCAATTGGTAAATATAATTTTATTGTTGCCTTTACACAAAAATTCATTGTTTACAATTTTTCAGGCGAAATAATAAGGAAAATAGAAAAGTTGAAAAAAAACTATTCTAGAAAGATAATAACAAATAATGACAAGATTATTAATATCTTGGGAGATAAGCATATTTTACAGATATTTCAGAACAGTAATATTGTAAAAGAAATTGATCTTAAAAAAAAAGGAATTTCAATAGTATTCTCCTGCTCAGCAATTTCAGATTCATCTATCCTGCTCTTAACAACTATGAACGAAGAGGAAAATGAGGGAAAATATATAAACCATTATTTGCTTAAAATGAACATAAATACCAAAAAAATAGACAAAATTTGTAGCTTTGGTAGAATAAAATTTAGTTTAGATTATGTTTTCAAACAGGATCCTATAAATGAAAAAATGTGTAATGTAATCCTTGGGGAAAAAGAGTTTATAGTCCTAACTAAAGATAGTATAGATATACGGAACTTAGCGAATAAATCCCTAAAAAAAGTAGAAGTTAATTTTCCAGTAATACACATAGATGAAGATATAAAGGAGTTCTATAATAAACAGAAACCATTTATGATGAAATTTGTCTATCCACAAAACTCTCCAAGAATATACAAACTATATCCTATGGGAAATGGAAGATATCTAATTGATATATGGGCCGAGAAAGCTAAAAGAATAAAAAGTAAAAATCTTCAAAAATTTATTTTATATTATTATGAAGATGGCAAGTTTTCAGAAATCGTAACAGACCATAATCCTGATAATTTTATGAAGGTATACAAAAATAAGATTGCTATCTATAATGATTCAAAGCTAACAATTGGAGAAATATTAATTAAGTAAGAGGAGAAATAAATTATGAAAAGGTTAATTTTTATTATTATAGTGATTAGTATTATAGTTTCCTGCGAAACAAATAAAAAAGGAGATGGGGTATCATCTACTGAGTATCAACTAAATGTCTTGGACAGTATAATTATCAGAACAGAGTCATCTTCAGTTTGTTGCAATGATTCACTAATTTTTATTGCAGAGAAATTTGGTAATAATATAGTTTGCTATGACTATAGAGGAATGAAGAAGTTTTTCTTTGGAGGACAAGGTTCTGGTCCGGGTGAGTTTATAAATAGCCCAACAAGTATTGCTATTTGGCAGAATTATGTGGTTGCTGCTGATATTCCACAATTCGAATTAGAACTTTTCAATTTAGATGGTACTTACAACAGAACCGTGAGTTATATTGAACAAATGATATCTCCAGTTTCCAACATTGTAGTGGATGGCAAAAAACTTATTATAGAAGGATT
>JACNFI010000218.1 GCA_014384665.1 Candidatus Cloacimonadota bacterium | reverse complement strand
CTATAATAGTTCAAACACGATTATTTGGTTGCACTATCTCTTTAACTCTTTGTCATGTATCCCATCCCTTATTCCGTAATATAAATTTAGTCTTTTTCCTAATCGACTACAATAACCCTGATTCCCATATGGTATAGTTTATTGAATTTTGCATTTAAACAGGCATCAATATCACGTAAACTACTTCTGTAAGTTAACTGAGTAAAACACATACATAAAAATTGATCCCAACAACTGAAACGATATGATTTGTAGTTACCATTATACTTCTCAACAAGTCTATCAAAATCATATTTGGGAAAATAATACATTATCTGAGAAAAGATTGTTTTTTCTGTATTCAATCGGACTTGACTTAACAGCCGGCTTGTGCGTAGTACCTTCAGGTACGAAGACGGAAGGCGTTGAGTTAAGAACGATCAAGGAAACAAAAAAGAACTCAGGCAAAGACGCAGAGTTTTATAGATTAAATAAAAAAGGCGTGTCATTCCCTCGGAAGAGGGAATCCAGTATTTATTTTGATAAAGTTAGGAAATTGTTAAATGTTTTTCCTATCTAAGCAATACCACTTTCTTTATCTCTTTACAGAAACCATCAACAGTCATCTTGTAGAAATAGATTCCGTTTTTCAAACTACTCATATCACACTCTATTTTATGATAACCGGCATTCATATCTTTGCTCATCAAAATTTCAATAAAATGTCCTCTTATATCGTATAATTCTATTTTAATATAGCTTCTTTCAGGTAGTCCAAAAGATATCTTCGCTCTTCCCTTAATCGGATTTGGATAAGATCCAATTAATTCAAATTCATCAGGATATATTTCATTTACACTTACTGGGTTGTTTATTACAGTTATTATTACAGTATCAGGATTAGAATAACATTCTCCGTCATCTATAGTTAATACAAAAGCAAAATCAGTTGAATCATCTATATCGGGTGAAATAAAGGTTGGACTGGCTATTGTGCTGTCGGATAGCACTATTCCAGCTGGTGCTCTCCAGTGAAAATTTATATCCTCATCTTCTGGATCATAAGACCATGTTCCATCTAAATTAACTATTTCATTATCTAATACTGTCTGATCATCACCAGCATCTGCTATTGGAATTCCATTTACAATAATATAATCTACTTTTGTCTCAGTGTCTGAACCACAACTATTGGTAACAGTTAGGGAGACGGTGTATACACCCCACTCAGTATATTCATGACTTGGATTTTGCTCTGGATTTGTGTTTCCATCGCCAAATTGCCACAACCATGAGGTAGGATTTTCTGTTGATAAATCTGTGAACTGTACCAGCAACGAACCACACCCATAGGTTGGTGTTGCACTAAAATCTGCAATAGGTTCTAAGCTGTATAAAATAAAATCAACATCTGTCGTGGTTTGATTATATAATACAACAACATTTGTAATTGTTGAATCAATATAATTGGATAATGTCGCTGTTACATCGTATATTCCTGCGGGTAATGATATTGAATAATTACCAGACGATGTGGGGTTAGTTGTCATTCCTCCGGTCGTTACCTCTACATCCGTTACTAAACCACTTCCCCCTATTAGAGTTACTGTTCCTTCTATACTGCCAGTATCTTGTGTAACTGTGACTACCACAACATTTGATATTTCTGATTCTCCTTCATCATAAACAGCTGTTACTTCGTATTCATAAGTACTTGCCATTAAATCCAAATCTTCATAAAATAAATTAGTTACAATGGATGAGTTAATCTGATTTCCATCTCTGTAAACATTGTAGCCAATCAAATTTCTCCAACTATCCTTCTTTAGTAAACCATTTGAGTATGTGTTGGATAAACTTAAATCACTAGATAAATCACTTACAGCTATTTGAGGTTTAATAGAACTTAATATTACAGAATCCTTATTATTTGTATACTCTACAAAAACTTCATGACTTCCTACATAGTAATATCCATATACTCCCATTTCTGTAAAACCACTTATATGGTTTCCATAGTATAGAGTGCTATCATAAATACTGTTATCTACACTAATATATGGGCCGCCTGGAAGAATATTATACGTAGCAATCATGAAATTACCTTCATTAACTTGTATATTATCAATATCTATTGTAATCCAATCATCTGAAACACCGTTTACAAAATATGGACCTCATAATACTGTAGTTCCATCTCCTGATAATACATATACTTCTTCTGGCTGAGAATAACTTCCGGCGCTTGAAGTCAAAAATCTAACTTTCTTTATTATACATGGATTGTTTGTTGGAGTAAATAACTGAGCAAGACCAGATCCACCTCCTATTGAGCTAAACGAATATTCAAAAGAACCATCATGGTAAAAACCCCATTCTCCAACTTCTGTGACTGGTGCACACCAATTTAAGTAAACATCATTATCAAAAACTTCCGCTTCCAAATTTATTGGCACTGGAAATATCCTGTTTAAATTAATAATTGTACAACCAAAATGCTCCATACCATAATATGAACCACCCCATGTAATTTCATGATCATAATGATCCCAAGTATCGTGTACATATACTGTATTATTATTTCCGTCATATCCAAAAGCTAATATGAAGTGCCCTATCAGATGAAATATTACTGGACGGCCCATATCAATCTCATTCTTAAATTGATCGAATGTAAAACCTTGGGTATTCCCACCATATCCAAAGATATATTGAGAATAGTTTTGTATCACTGTGTAATCTCGTGATTCAAAAAATAATTTAATACCATGACATCCATCCCGATAATAAGGTCCACATCCAGTGTAATCATATAAGGGTGCTCCATTAGGTAAATAATAAACAACTGTTGATCCGTCACTCATGTTAAAAGCTGATTGGCTTGAACCCATAAAATCACCTGTACAATCAGCATGAATATGTTGCGGCCAACCACCTACTATATATGGATCGGGACCACTGTTCCCAGATTCTATCCAATAATCATCAACATGCCCATATGTTGTAAGTCCATCATACCCCATATGAGTTACACTTAACGGACATTCCCCATATCCCCACCAACTATTATTTATAGGTATGATGCCGTTATAGGCAGGCCCATCATACACATTAGGATATCCAGTTCTATCATAATAACCTGCCATCATAGCTGCAGAAGTAGGACCACAACCATAACACCAATCAAAAGCAGGTACATTAGAAAGAATATTAATATTTTTACTATTATCTGGTAATTTGACAATCGGTGCTCTATAATGACCCGGTGGGCTTCCGGGGACAATTATTTCATCAATTTTATTGCCATTCTCATCAGTAAAAGTACGGATAATATTTTTGTTGTTAATTCTTTTATCTGCAAATAATGAAGCAATTGATAGAATGGTAATTATAATGACTAATATTTTTTTCATTTCTCCTCCATATTATCCAACTAATAAATTTCGTTTAAACTTAATATTTTCCAATTCTTCATAAATTTTTCCGTCTGAATAACAAATAAAAGCAACTTCATTTTATATAAAGTAAACTCAAAATATTTCTTACTCTTTTGTCAAATTTATTAAATTTATACTCTACCAAGCTGAGGCTTGGTAGAGAGCAGGATACGGTTCTCTTTACCAATTCCCAAATTGGTGAAGCAATAACCAAAGAAGCCCCTGCTTCAATATAAATTCCAATTATCTGCTTTGACCTATAATACTTTCTCAAGTATATAGATAAAACAAAAAGGCGATCCATCTGAACCGCCTTTTATAATATTTAAGATGTGAATCTGTTA
>JACNFI010000217.1 GCA_014384665.1 Candidatus Cloacimonadota bacterium | reverse complement strand
AATCGAATACCTAATCTGAAGATCGAAAATTGGGCAAAATAGTCTGACTTTTGATAAATGAAAAGGTGAGTAGTAAAAAAAAACGCCACCAAGTACAACTTAGTAACGAGAATAATTATAGAAAGATACTTTGTTTATTAATGGGAATAATCTGAAACTAGTTTTTTAATTCCTTCTTCTAAACTTAAAATATCTTCTGTTATTGTAATCCAAACAACCTGCACATCAACACCGAAATAATCGTGAATTAGTTTATCTCTCATCCCAGCAATAAATCGCCATGGAATCAAGGAATAATTCTCCTTAACTTTTTTTGGTATTTTCTTTGATGCTTCACCAATTATTTCTAAAGCACGAATTACAGCGTATTGTGATTTTTTGTCTTCTTGGAAAGCTGGGAAATCCATGTCGTTTATAAATGATTTTATATTGATTATCGATTCTAAAATATCGTTAAGATAATCGATTATTATTCTGTCTTTTTCTTTCATATTATCGATTGAGCTTCAGCTAAAATCCTTTGCCCTATATTTGGTTTTAATGAACTTCTCATTACCAAATCAACTTTAACGCCGAGCAGTGCACTTAAATAATCTTCCAATTCAATAAACTTAAATAGAGAAGGAGCTTTTGAGAATGAAACTAAAATATCTAAATCACTATTTGACTTTTGCTCATTTTTTACGTAAGAGCCGAAAATTTCAAGCGCGGTCACATAATATTGTGACTTCAGTTTAAGAGATTCTTCTCTTAATATAGAAGTGATGTTTTTCAATTCTTTTTTCATAACACAAAAATACTCAAATTTTGTTGGTCAGCAAATTTTCTATATATTATACAGCCAATAATTTCATAATCCTGTTCAATTAACAAGATATGAACAAATCTAACAAATAGAATTTCAATTTCCCTGTCAATTATTATTTTATCTTGCTTGATTAAGCAGCTCATAAAACTGATGAATACCGGATTAAAAAGATTCGTCACCAAGTTCAACTTAGTGATGAGAATAAATCGTAAAATCTAGAATTGGGAAAAATAGATTTCCTATTGATTTGGCGGCGATTTGTTATGCGTTCATTTATTAGGGAAAAGAAACGATAGGATCTTTAGAATTTATTTTACGTTCAATTCTTGTTTTAATGTATTCTAAATCCAATAATAAATCACTTTCAACCGAAAATGAAAATAATAAATCTATCCATCTGGTTGAGTAAATAGTAGGATTTCCAATTTGATATTTATTGAGATCACTACTGTATCCCAAGTTATAAACAAAAAATAAAAATGTTTCTGTAGTGTAGGAGGAAACTTCTTTATATCGAATTCTAAATTTTCTAATAAACTTTTCCCAGAGTTCGTCTTGGATTACAGCACAATATGGTCTTTTCCAGTCGTCAAATAATTGACCTTTAAAAATAAATTGTGGTAAAAATCCTTTGAAGGAAGCAAGAGTATTAAGACCAAAATTATAATGCGACGATAAATTGCCACTTAATAAATCTTCGATTCCTTTCTTGAATTTTCCCGTTCCAGTAGTAGAATCAGCTTGAATTTCAATACCACAAAAATCTTTTGTGTTTAATCTATCAACTAAGATCCAATCTAAATTACCATAGTAGAATGAATCACCTTCTGAAGTTCGGACATTTACACCAAGTTCATCATAACAATCAATGGTATTATCATTTTTCCAAATGAATTCTTTAATTTCTTTTAATATTCGATAGTTGTTTTCATAAAATCTGCGTGGACAAATAATTCTATTATTATCACCAACTTTAGCACTACAATTACCATATCTTAAAGAACCACGATTGGGCTTATCACACTGTTCAATTCGGATATCAAACGGACAATGGTAGTTGTTATTGCGAAATCTATTTATTGCATCTTGACCTTCGAATGGTTCACCAAACGCTTCTAATTGAATATTTGCCATAGTTTTATCACCTCTCTAAAATTACAATATCTTCAGGTAATGGTATATTGTGAGCAGTGCTACGCCTAACTCTATAAGTTTCTTTTCTGCAATTTTTATATCCTATTTCTTTTGCCAACTCGATTAAAATATCACAAACAGGAATAAAAACACCTTTAATAGTTTGATCACCAACCACAAGTAAAAAACAAGAATCTGATTTCATAAGAGGGAAAAATTCCTTCATACATAAATACATATCACCGAAATATTCCCTTACCATTCTAGGATAATCAAATCCCCAGTTTTTATCTTTAGTCTGTTCATATATTTTAGAAGATATACTTTTCACTGAATTAAATTTTTCGATAAATATTTCTGAATTACTTTCCTTGAAAATTAATTTAGTGCTTCCTTTTGCCATTCTTCTTTTGATTTTTTGGATGTCATTCATATTTTCTACAAAATCCAAAAGATATAATTCTAGTCTAGTCTGTCTCGTATATTCTAAATCGTTGGGATATGGTGGCGATGTAATAATGAAATCAATTGAATTTTCTTTCATGTAGCTTTGAGCATTTAGGCAAGTATCCGTTATTGTTTTTGTTTTACCATAATGATTGTGGATTTGAATTGCCTTCAGATCATAGTATATTTGAATTATTTTATCAGTAAATAAATTCCAAAATTCTTCCTTTTCCCTAAATGGATAAAAAGTAGTTCCAGGACAAAGTGAAACATACGAAGCGTCAAAACAAGATTTTGACATCGCCATCAATAACAAATCACGGATCTTTTTGTCGTTTATTTCAGAAATAATGCTTTTTAATAACGAAACTTCTTGTTGTAATCTAGGGCTTAACCACTGGTTTAATTCTTTTTTAGGCATTGTTTGTAAGAAACCATTTTGAAAAGAATTTTCTTTGAGAGTTTTAACTTTTTTTATGAATTCATCACTAATTTTTCTTATATTTTCGTTTAATTTTGAAATATGGATATCCCAAGTAGTTTTTACTTTAGAGACAAAAGTCATTAGAGGATTTGCATCAAAGCCAATAGCATCATAATGAAACATGTTTGCTGTAACCATAGTTGTTCCACTTCCACAAAAAGGATCAACAACAATTGAATCATTTTTTAACTTATATTCAATGAATTTATCTTCTATTAAGGAATATGGGAAATCCTCTAAATAATCGTACCATTTATGAATTACACCGAATCTGTTAAGGTCACTTATACTTTTGGTTTCTATAAATAAATCAACTTGCGTTGAGTTATTATTAATATGATTGATTATCTTTGATGAGTATACTTTACCGTTGCAGTCAAAATTTTTTATTACTTGTTGGAAAAAATCAAATCTGTCTTCTGGAACAACAAATCCTTCAGAAAAAGAACCAATAATAAAGTTTTTGTTTACCAGTGTTTCAATTGCATTATTTAATATTTTACTTTGAGGTGGATAATCTGAAATCTTCGAAAGTAAATTTATGTCTGTTGATTTATTCTTACTAATATACAAATAAATTTGCTTGAGGATCTGCGCTTGTAAAAAGGGCAATCCCGATGGTGTGTATTTCTTATTTTGTGTTAACGCCATCTATTATACCTTATTCCATTTTTTTAGTTTACCATCAAATAAATTAATAAATTTCATTTTCTTTTATACCGAACATATATGAGAATGCATAAATTTATATGTGCCTACTAAGCAGTATATGACAAAGTTTACGAAATTACTTTCTTTTTTCTTCATATTTATTACTAAACATTAATACTTATTTACATAATCTAACAAATAGAATTTCAATTTCCCTGTCAATTATTATTTTATCTTGCTTGA
>JACNFI010000216.1 GCA_014384665.1 Candidatus Cloacimonadota bacterium | reverse complement strand
GGGATGAACTTTATTTTCATCAAGTAATAAGAAAATTTTATGAAAAGGGCTATTTAGATGTTATTGTAAAGTTTCAAACAACATTCTCAACAAGAAGAATTAACCTTGAAGAACGAGAGGATACATTAGAAAGTATTAATACTCATCTATCACTTGTAGAAGAACCTATAATTGAGGAAACAGAGTTTTACCGTGAAGGCACTGTTCTTATATACAATCTTAATAATTCAATTTCATCAAGATTAAATAAAGAAGAAACTATTGAAATTTTCCAGAAAAAGAAATTAGAAACCTGGGGTGACCAAATTAGAATCGGTAGATTTCAAAAGAATGTCAAATCATTAGAAATCTATGATGAATGCTTGTCCTCACATTGGGAAGATATTTCTATGGAAATTAATGCTATTTCTCCAAAGGTGGTTTCTGACTTTACTCCAAAGGAAACAAATTTTTCACGGATATTAAATGAAGATATTGAAAAAGACCCAAACTTTCTTCAATTAGTAAGAACTAAAAACATCTCAATTAATAGAATAGCATTTTATACACAAGGTCAAATTGCTTATTGTGGATATGATGGAACTGTTGGCATTCTTACAGGATTGAATGACAGAATTTTCTATACAGATGTCCATAAAGCACAGGTAGTTGGGTTAACAGTGGTTGGCGGAAATATTTTTTCAATAGACAGTATTGGAACGCTAAAGATTACATCATTTCATAAGAACATAATAACAAATGTGGGGATATGCAGTTCGCCGGCTACTGTGCTTTCCGGCTGTCGTGATGGGAAAATCGTTACTGGTCATCTGGATGGAACAATAAGATTATGGAATGTTAAATCAAAACAAGTAACGATATGCAAAGGACATAAAAAAGCAGTATTAGCAATTGTTATAGACCGCGATGGGAAAATATATTCAGGATGTCAAAATGCTGAATTTCGCCTATGGGACCTAGACAATAATAAGGTGAAGATATTTGAAGGACACAATGCTCCTATTACATCAATAGACATATTGTCTGAAGATAAGATTGTAACAGGAACAAAGTATAGTGAATTCAAAAAAGGGAAGAAGGAAGAGATAAAAGGGGCTGAAATCAGAATAATTGATACAAAAACTGATATATGTAAGACAGTTCACATCCGTGATGCAGAAAGAATAAATGTGATAAATGTTTATTTTGATGGGAGAGTTATCGCTGGAACAAAGAGCTGGGAAAATCAGTTTTCTACTTCTAATATTATCGTTTTGGATATTGGTTCAGATTCTTGCCAGTATAAAAATTTGACAGGTCATAAGATTGAAACAAAAGATTGCATAACTATGGGACCCAGAATAATTACCTGTGGAAATGAGAGCAAATCAGAGAAAGCACTCAGAATTTGGGGCACGGAACCGTATGTAAAAAATGAGTATGAAAAATTGAAGTTAATGAGTGAATCTATAGTCAAGCCCCCTTACTATAGTGCACTCTTTTGAAAGTTAATTTTTTAATTTATAAAAAAATAAGGGTTAATCCCTTTCATAGAAGGTGATGGAATCGGTCCAGATATTTGACGAGTAACTAAAAAAGTTATTGACTCAGCATTGAAAGACTTTAACATCTATATGAGAAATATACAAATTATGTCGTCTATCATACCAAATTTGGTATTGTTCACGACATATAGTTGCGTGGACACAGCCGTTAGTGGAAATTGAATAAAATGGAGAGAAAATGATGTTTGGAATTGATGATAAACTTGTGATAAGAACTGATTTTCGGATAGAATTATTATCATTAGTAATTTTCCTTTCCGATTTAAATGAAAAACATTTTATAGTTAAAAGAGAAAATGAATATACTGCAATGCTTAACACGGAATTCAAATCTTTTAAAAGACATCAGGTTGTATCGAAGTTTCCTGATATTTGGGATAAAGGTTTAAGGTGGGACGGAATACCCCAGTTAGCTCTTCATTTAAACGATAATATTGAATTATTAAATCAAATTAAATATTCACACGATTTACAATCAAGATTTAAAAATAATATTAATGAATTGGTTGAATTTGTCGACCTATTGCGAGATTTTGCTAACAAAACAAACTTTGAAAGTTATTATAAAAAAGAGTACAAAAATGTTGAAAGATATCTATCTATTTTAAACCAAGAATTGGAGAGGTATCCAGTCATACCAATTTTAGAAAAATACATAAATCTTAAACTGAATAAAACCACTGTTATTCTATCTAATTTATTGAAATC
Source organism: Candidatus Cloacimonadota bacterium (assembly GCA_014384665.1). Taxonomy (GTDB): domain Bacteria; phylum Cloacimonadota; class Cloacimonadia; order JGIOTU-2; family JGIOTU-2; genus JACNFI01. The sequence goes on along the minus strand of JACNFI010000216.1, from coordinate 1,515 downwards.
TGCGTATGGTATTACAATTGGTTCTAAAAATTATAAAGAGATTTGTTGTATTTTAAGTCGGCATTGGCTAAATGTTGCTATTCAAAATAATTGTTTAGATAGGATTTTATTAAGTACTATCTGGCACGAATTTTTACATTCAATAATCAATCCGTTAACAGATAAACTTTTTAAAAATCCGTATGACCTATCTGAAACGCAATTAGATTGGTATTGTAAATTAAATGAAAGCATAATTTGGGCAATTACACTACGCTTATTAATTCAAGAAAAAATAGTATGTGCAACAAATAATGAATGGTATTTTAAAAATGCAATAAGGAATGGTGCTCCCAAAACAAAAGAGATGAACGACTTACTTGTTGAATATGAAAAAAATAAATTAAAATTCAAAAGTATTGATAATTACTATCCAATTCTTCAAAAAGAATTTGGTCAAATTCCTAAATAAACCTTTTTATATGGGATGAAATAATATAATTCCACTAACACGGCCATCCACGCTAGGGCGTGGCATATTGAAGCGTTACACGAAATACAGATTATAAAAGATGAATATGCAATGGAAATGCATATCAAAATACGGATTTTCAAAAAAACAATTCAACAAGAAAAAGGAGAATAAAAATTATGAGGAGAACAACTATGACGATTATATTATTGATAATTGTATTTGTTATAATCGCGGTAATCATCAGAAAAAAAGTTCTATCCAACCAACACAACAAAGAGGTAACTGAACTTTTTTCTCTGTCCGGAGATATTTCCAACAAAACATTTAACTATCAACAGTTAGAAGGTTTGCCCAAACCGGTTCAACGATACCTCAAACATGTTTTGAAAGAAGGACAACCTTACATCAATTATGTTAGATTAATCCATAATGGGCAATTTAAAACTGACCCGAAAAAAGATTGGGTTGAAATAAAAGGTGAACAATACTTCACTGCCGAAAAACCCGGTTTTATCTGGAAAGGAAAAACTTCCATGTTTACTGCTCGTGATTTGTATATTGCGGATAAAGGTAGGCTTGTTGTTACCCTTTTATCACTATTCAAGATTGTGGATGGACAAGGTGAAAGTTTTAATCAGGGAGAATTACTTCGCTGGCTGGGAGAAAGCGTTTGGTTTCCAACAAATCTACTTCCTTCTGAAAACCTACAATGGTCTCCGATAGACTCTGCATCTGCAAGATTGACTTTCAAATATAACAACATTGAAGTTTCTTATGATGTGAGTTTTAATGATAAAGGTGAGATAACACAGATGAAGACAGAAAGGTATTTTGGAGAAAAGAATTTAGAAACCTGGGTAGGAAAATTCAGGAACTACAAAGAGATAAATGGCGTAATAATTCCAACCGAAATTGAAGCGATCTGGAAATTAAAAGAAGGTGATTATAGTTATGTTAGATTCAATATTAGAAAGATCGAGTATGATGAACCTGTGAGATTTTAATTAAAAGGAAACGTTAAATGAAAGATCATATAAATAAATATTTAACTCCAAACCGAA
>JACNFI010000215.1 GCA_014384665.1 Candidatus Cloacimonadota bacterium | reverse complement strand
TTGTCAGTCTCTTTAAAAAATAATAAAAACGAATCTGTAAGAAGGGAAAATGAACAGAAAAAAAATTTTAGTTTTAAAGCAAGATGAACTTTTAGATTTAGTTAATAAAAAATTTGATATTACGAAATGAAAATGTCTTTTATAAAATTGCAGAATTCTTTTCTACGAAACAAGTTTTAGAAATTTTGAAGAATACTGGATTTAAAGATTTTGAGATAGTTCAAACTGTGTTTGGAGAGTTGTCCTTTATAAATAAAGTACAGGACTTTAGAGATGGATATGGTGAAGGTGGTTTTGTTGTTATAAAAAGTAATGTGTAATGAATTATTTAATTTAAGTTTCGCGGGGAAAATAATAAACTGTTAAAATGGTTCTGTATAAATTTGTTATTCCCAATTCAATTGGGGACATATGCACCTTCGGTGCGTCATAAGAGCCTTCGGCTCGTCATAAATAGTTATTTGCTCCTTCGGAGTGTCAAATGAGCCTTTGGCTCGTCATAAATAATCATTATGACAGTGAGCAAAGCGAACAATTGACTTAATGACAGCGAACAAAGTGAGCATTTTGACAGCGAAGCGTTATGACGGCTTTAGCCATTATGACAGCGAGCCCCGCGGACGCGGGGATATGACAATAATTGAAAGAAGACGATTTATGATGTTTTAGAAACTGCGAAACTTGAGTAAATTATATTCTATCATTTAAAGGAGAAATCATGAGTGGGAAAATAACAAAAGAAGATGTGTATAAAAGAATTGAAAAGATTGAGCATCCAGAAATTAGTAAAACTTTGAAAGAATTAGGAATGATTGGAGAAATCAAAATTGAGGATAATAAAGCTACCATAAATATAATTCTGCCAATGTTATCTGTTCCTGTAATCCTAAAGGAAATACTTATTAACCTTATTGAGAAATCAATAAAAGAGCTTGGTTTAGAATTAAAGGTGGAATTTTCAGAGATGGATATAGAAAGGAGAGCAAAATTTTTTGAAATGTCAAAGGCATATTGGAAGGGAACTATCTAATTAGTGTGTCCGTAATGGTTGTATGTCTTTAACCATTGCGAAGGTTTTCAACCATTCGCAAGGTTTTTAATTTATCAAATTTCAAAATGTCAAAGGATAAAAAATGCTTAAACATATAGGATTGAGTATATTCAATTATTCAGAAATCAAGAATTTTTATCAGGACTTATTGGGATTCAAGATTGAATTTGATATGCAAATTTCTGCTGAACTTTCAAAAAAGGTATTTGGAATTGAAAAGGAGACATCAGTTTATATGCTTTCAAAAAATGATTTAACATTAGAATTATTTCTTACAAAGCACACAAATGTAAATACATATCAGCATCTTTGCATTTCTGTAGAATATAGAGAAACTCTTATTCAAAAAGCAAGAAAGAAAGGTTATAATTGTATTGTAATTAAGAGGGACAAATCTGATTTAGTTTTTATTAGAGATAAATCAAATAATATTTTTGAAATAAAAGAATGAAATATGATTATTTCAATTTTTGAGCAAGCCTTGATGATAACTGGCTTTGTGTTTGTAATGATGCTGGTTATTGAGTATATCAATGTGCAAACCAGAGGTGTATGGCACGATTCGCTTAAAAGAAGTAAATGGATGCAGTATCTGTTGTCAGCATTTTTGGGAGCCATTCCTGGATGTTTGGGGGCATTTACAGTTGTAGCTCTGTATTCTCACAGAATAGTTTCTTTTGGTGCTCTTGTTGCAGCTATGATTGCCACAAGTGGAGATGAAGCATTTGTAATGCTTGCTTTGTTTCCGGGGAAGGCTTTAATTTTAACAGTCATTATCTTTAGTATTGGAATTGTTTCTGGATTTCTTACTGATAAAATTCTCCCTTTAAAATATCTTTATAAAAAGATTGAATTGCATGAGCTGTCTTTGCATGAAGAAGAGACATGTGTATGTTTTCAAAAAAATCTGATTTTGAACCAGCTCAAACATTGTTCATTCCAGAGAGCTTTATTAATCGGAATGTTACTAATCTTTATTGTAGGATTGGTTATAGGAGAGATAGGTCCTCATGAATGGAATTGGATAAGAGTTACACTTCTTATAGCATTGTCGGTTTCTCTTTTTATTGTCACAACTGTACCTGAACACTTTTTAGAAGAGCATCTTTGGAAGCATATTGTAAAAGTTCATATTCCCAGGATTTTTCTATGGACACTGGGAGCACTTTTAGTGGTGCATTTGTTATTAAGCCAACTGAATATTGAACAATGGATTGAGTCTAACAAGTTTATAATATTAATTATTGCATGTTTGATAGGTCTTATCCCGGAATCTGGTCCTCATATGATATTTGTAACTTTATTTGTCCATGGTGCAATTCCATTTAGTATACTTATAGCAAGCTCAATTGTTCAGGACGGACACGGCATGCTTCCGATGTTGGCAGAGTCTAAAAGAGGTTTCGTTGGAGTTAAACTTATAAATCTTTTGGTTGGTTTTCTTGTGGGAATTTTAGGATATTTCTTTGGTTTTTGAAGATAAAGTGGAGCGAAAAAAGAATTTTTTTTCAAGTCCTATTAAATTCTAAAACTTAAGTTTCTCAGGAAAAATGATAAACTGCGTCAATTGGCAGCGAAGCATTTTGACAGCAAAGCATTTTGAGTTGTTATACAAATCAAATATCGGAGTATTAAATCTGTGAAGATTAATAAATACGACTTTACAAAAGGCTCTATTTACAAGAATACCCTTAGATTGGCATTGCCAATGATGACCTCTATTATATTTCATGATTTGTTTAATATTGTGGATATGTTTTTTGTAGGAAAACTTGGACCTGCAGCTGTCGCAGCTGTAAGTATAAGTGGATTGCTTATTCATGTTATAATAATAGCTGCTGTTGGGATAGCAACTGGAACTGTAGCTATGATAGCAATTTACATAGGAGCAAAAGAGTTATACAAAGCTGAGAATGTAGCAGTGCAAGCTATTTTTATGGGAATTTTTATATCTATTATCATTGGTATTTTAGGTTACCTTTTTGCTGAAACAATTTTGAAATTACTTGGTGCTGGTAAAGATGTCTTACTAATGGGTGTTAAATATATTAGAATTTCTTCTGTTGGAGCTATTTTTATTTTACTGGCTATAATATTAAGTGCTGCTCTACGCGGTGCTGGAGATGCTGTTACACCTATGAAGATACTAATTCTTTCTACAATAATAAATATCATCCTTGACCCATTATTAATTTTTGGTATATGGAAATTCCCAAAACTTGGTGTTGCTGGTTCTGCGCTTGCTACTGTGATTGCAAGGATGGTTAGTGTGTTACTTTTATTACATGTTTTTTTAGGTGGTCATTCATATTTTCATCTTAAGTTGAATAAGTTTGTTATTGACATAAGAATTATGTGGAAGATGTTTAGAATTGGGATATTTGGTTCTTTACAAATGTTGATTAGAAATATTTCAAATTTATTTATAATAAAAATTATTTCTTTATATGGCACTTTTGCAGTTGCAGCGTTTGGAATTAATATTCGTTTGATAATGCTTATACAGATGTTTGGGGTTGGTATTGGTAATGCCTCTGCTACTTTAGTTGGACAGAATCTTGGTGCAGGAAAACCGGATAGGGCAGAAAAATCTGCCTTTGTCGCTACCGGATTCTACGAGTTGATTATTGTTTTGATTGGTTGTATCTTCTTCATATTTCCTGAAAAAATTATAGAGATATTTAATAGACATCCACAGGTCGTTCAAATAGGTTCAGTATGCTTAAGAATACTATTAACCAGTTTTGTATTCGTTGCTCT
>JACNFI010000214.1 GCA_014384665.1 Candidatus Cloacimonadota bacterium | reverse complement strand
AACCATTGCAAAGGTTAAACGAAAACCATTCGCAAGGTTTCGAGTCTTTTATTCCGCAGTTACATAATAGAATTTCTTCACACCAGGGGCAGGAGCACTCCAACTCTCGTCGATAAAAGTTCCGCTTGTATCTTCTATAAAACTTGTATAGGGATTATCAGAAGAATACACTTTGTAGGAAGTTGCTCCATTAATAGAATCCCAGGTTAGTCCTACATTATCCCCGATTATCTGAATGGAGATATTTTGTGGAATAGTAACCGGTTCATCTGTCCATATTGCCATTGCAGGATCCCCTAAAACATTACAAGAATAAAAACACCATCTCAGTGCTCCCTCTTCCCACTGCCCCGGAGCATTTACCCAGGGAGCAGTTGCTATTCTTGATTCAGAATGAGCAGCTCCGACCCTGTTTATTTCATCATTATATAATGCATTCACGAATTCACGATGCAAATGTTCCGACGGTCCTTCGGTTTGACCTTCATTAAACCATCCGTACCGGGAATTACCAACAAAAGTTACAGCGAAATTTTCGAGAGTAACCATTTTCTCTGCAATGCAATCGCTATTATCAAAAGCACCGGAAAGGCAGCCATGAGTATAAATATTAGTAAAATTATGATCAATTCCGTTAACTTGAGAAAAATTTGAATTTGTAATAGAAGATGAGTATAATCTCATACAATAATTTACGCCCGCATGTCCGGAATGATGAATAAAAGACTTGCCTTGATTGATCTTTGAAATCAAAGTATCTGCTGTCCAGGTGCCCAGATCACGGTCGTATAGCTTCTCAATATTATGAGTAACCGGGATTCCATTGGTTATATAGCCGTTATCCTCATGATAACCGATAAGTAGATCCAGATAATCACCACCCCATGTTAAGGGATCACCCCACAAGAATTCCCCTGCAAGTAAAGGATCTCTCAACTCACCTGCTACAGGATTGACCTGGTAGGAAATTGTTTTATTCAGCATATTATTCAGATCGGTGGAGTCACTGAATGTAAAACGCGCAACTGATATTTCAGGGAATAGATCATCTTCGCCGATCTCGCCCCACAGACTGTCTGCGTCATCGTTCCAGGTGCCATCCAAAGCAGAGTAATATAAATCCGAAGGGATAGCAACATCTTCATATACCTGAGAAGAGATAACCGAACAATAAAATCCCCGATATGGAACGAGTTCCACATCGCCACCCAATAATACATGCTCTATGCTATGCGTAACGTATTCCTGAATTATATAATTACGGATTTTCTCCTGCAAATCACTACCGGGCATAGTTGAATTAATATTCTCAACAGTTGCAACCTCAGTGCTGAGATCGCGAAGTGTGTACACATCAATTAAAGCTTGATAATCATTTTCATATTGTGAAGGTGTAATTATCAATAACTCATAATTATCTCTTCCTTCTTTTTGAGGATATTGTGCAACGAGTTCGGGATTCTGGACTGTTTTATTTATTTTTCTCAATACCATTGGGGATGTTTGTAAATTTTCTAAAGCTTTTTTTCCATTAATCTGTTTATCGGTTTTGATTCTAATAGTGATAAATTTATAGTAAGTCAGTTTCCCTTTTGCGGGATAATATTTGACCGGAGTAAATGCTGAGAGTGCAATAGAAAAACCGTTTAAAAAATATGTGGATAAATGACCGGTCATAGACGGAGGATACTGCTTATCACTCAAATACACATCTGCATTTTCTACGAACTCTCCTGATCTGCCTTTTGAAATTGGTTGTGAATATTGTTGTGGATAAAGAAAATATTTTCCCGGAATTTCAGTCTCTTCCTTTCCGATAATCTCAATGGATTGTGCCACTTCACCCGGTGGCAATAACAATGATACGGAATGATAAGGTAAAACAGGTTCTCCTGCTTTTCCTGTGGGTAATGTATTTGAAAAGTTGATAATGTGATACTTTTGAACATCTTGTATTTGATAATTATCGAATAGGTATGTTTTCTCTATTATCCCTGCTTGTAGCAACACGGTTTGACTAAACATCAAGATAATGAATATCAGCTTTCTTATCATTATTTTTAGACTCCTCACACGCTCTATTATTTTAATAACGTTCCTATTGTTATTAAAATTTTTCTGATATAAGCTATTCAAAATATTCCAGAATAAAATTCTATACTTATTATTTCACCGCAGTCACATAATAAAAATTTTTCACTTCCCCAATTGGTGAACTCCAATTTGTATCGCTCATTCCTGTTTCTACATCTGACCAGGGTTTTGTATCATAAGGATCGCTTGAAGAATAGAAATTATATGTGCATCCAGGAACTGGATCCCATGTAATATGAACAGAATCGGAATCTATTATAATTATTACATTTGCAGGTGCAATCGGTGGATCAGTATTTACAATAGTAGCCGTGGCGGTATTAGATGTTCCTGAATTGCATGGGTTCCCGCTTCCATCATCATTCAGATGAGCCACTATCCGATAGGAATATGTTCCGATTGTAAGTCCGGTATCCGTGTATGAAATAATGTCGGTAGCTACCGTATCATAATTATTATTCCAGGCTCCACCATCGATACGACGTTGGATGATAAAACTATCTTCGTTAGGAGAGTTTGAATTATCTAACCAACTTAAAGAAATTTCCTGCATTTCCGAATCAGCTATGGCTGATAAATCAGTTGGCGCAGGCAGACACTGATCCCAACCGGCAAGTGTTGCCCATAACCACCAGGCAGCATAAGCTTTAAGATTTGCATTCAGAGGTTGGCTATGAGCAGAACTGCAATTATACCAATCCACACCTACTGTGTGAGAGTCTTGCCATTCTGTTGCCCAATTACCTAATAGTGCACCGTATTCGGATGCATAATAGTTACAGTTATCATGAGGAAACTCGAAAAATGTTCCGTCAGGATCGTAACTTTCAATATCTGCGAAATCATAAAGTACTTTGTCATTTGCATTGCAGTAATCCCGAATCATCTGGTTTGCAGCTTTATTGTTTGCATCATCCCAATGATCTACATGACCGGTCATATAAATAAAAGTAACAGCCGGATAATCTACTTCCAATTGAGCCATTGGAACTAAATACTCGCTCGCGAGTGTTCCTGCAGCATATTTATCATCAACCTGACCACACCATGACCAGATGATGACATTTACATCAGAATGGGAAGGATCATCCAGATAGTTTATAGTATTATTATACCACTGCGGATAATAACCACAATCTCCACCCATGGCATAATCGTGAAGATCCAACGCGCCACCTGTTCCACCATTATTCCAATCAAATATATCGGTTGGGAGTGAAAGCCCCAAGCCGCCACCATTGACAAAATCTATCAAGCCCGACATGCCGTCGGTTAATTGACTGCCATGAGATGTATGTCCGTAAGCAATATGAAGATCGGTTTTGGCTTGTTCTATTGCTGTTTGAGGAATCTGGGTAATATCAGTGCAGTTGTGATCGATTATCTCTGCATGAAGTGTAGAAATTGCAATAGAAGATAATAATACTATTACTAACATTATTTTCATTTTTTTTATAATCTCCTTTCTATTTTACTCACGAAGTATTTAAAAATATGTTTATATTTTTTATTATTTGCCTTATACATATTTAATAACCTTGCCCTTTTCTATTTAATTACACGCTGTCACATAATAAAATTTCTTTTCGATAGGAACAGGAGCACTCCAACTCTCATCGACATAAGTTCCTGAAACATCTTCAATAAATCCAGTATAAGGATCATTTGAAGAATATACTGTGTATGAAGTTGCTCCTGAAACTGCATCCCAACTGAGATGAACATTACCACTCACTATCTGGATTTG
>JACNFI010000213.1 GCA_014384665.1 Candidatus Cloacimonadota bacterium | reverse complement strand
TCTTTTTGTTACAGGTAGTTAAGCTGATAATAGGACTTCTGTTTTTTGAACTTGATTGATGATTCTTTGTAGTGCTTTTGTTTAACGTGAAAATAAGCTGCTGAAGTGATACGAAAGACTAACCTTCAATTTTTTTAAAAGACTTACTACGAAGCACTGAATTTCAAATAAAGCAATCAGCCCTTCAGTCAGCTTGATTTTTTTTGTTATACGCTTAATCTACTGATAATATGTGGTTTAAGTAAATATATAAAAGATTATATTTTTAATTTGAAATCAATATAAAAAAATATAGATTTGCTATTACATTGACAACGAAAGCTAAAATCATGCTTATTAAAATAGTTTTTCTATGTTGTTCTTTATTAGTTGATGCACTTTTTTCATCACCCCATAAAAAAATTGATTCAGGTCCAAAATATTTAGTAAACCATGATACTTTTTTTATTGATGCATTTGTGATGTACATTACCCCTATTATAAATAAAAAAATAGGAGAATATTTTATAAAAGAAACAATTGGATCAGGGAAAAAACTATAAAATGGAAATTTTAATAATATTGATTGAAAAAAGGCACTAATTAAAAAGAAAAGTGCTAAAATATAACAAAGTGAAATGTTTTTAGTTTTCAGTGTTCTTTCAATTTGCGGTTGAATTTCATTCGCTAATTGTTTGGACCAGTTAGGATCAATTGAAACAATACTAAGTTTAACTTTGGGATCACTTTTCTTAAAAAAAACAATGCGAGCAATCCAATCTCTATCCTTTTTGTAAGAGTTATCTGTTAAAGATAAAATACAAAGTTCTATTCCTAAAGTTATAATTTTTTTATTTGCGTTATTGGGATTATTAAGTATATCTTTAAGTTCAGTGGTTTCAATAAATTTATTATCTTCATTTTCAATATAAAAAATTGTTTTAATTGATTCCAGTTCTTTGATATTTTCGATATTTTTCACAATTCCGTTTTCTTCCGAAACTAATTTCTTGTTTCCTTTAATTGTTGGTAGCTTTTTAGAAAAATTTTCTAAAATTTCTACTAATATTTTTAAGGTAACATCATCAAGTATGAAATTTTTACAATATGTGCTTCCAAAAAGTAAATATATATTATTCTCCATTGTTAATACCTATTTTAATTTTCTAATTGATCTGTTTGAGTTTTAATGCAATCGTGAGTGCCAATATCAAAACCAGATCGTAATATGGAATCGCCCATTCTACCTCTTACAATTTCATTTAATAATAATGTCACGATCCTTCGATTTGTAGCACATCTTCTGTTATACATAAAATCAGTATCAAGTTTCTCTACAAACTCAGACATTTCATTTAATTCAAAAGTTCTTATTGCCGGACAGTCTCCAATACAATGAGATCTACAAAAACAACGCTCACAATAATTATCGTGTTCCATAGTTAAAGATTGTAATCTTTTAATTTTATTTATATTATAATTAAATTTCTTATCTAATTCATCATACTTTCCATATATAAATAAATCTTTTACAATATCTCGATTAGAATAGGAGAAACAGGATGTTACACTACCATCTGCGCATACACAAAAGTTGGGGACCGAAGCAGCACAAAACATTTTACGTTGAGAATGTCCAGAAACACCAGAGTAATAAAGAGTAGCACCTGATTTTATTGCTTTTTTCATTGAATTGAATAATTGATCAGCAAAAAAAATGGAATCACAAGCCAAATCGTCATTGCCAAGCGCACGACCGACAAGTGTAACTGGTTCAATATTTATACTACAACCTGGAAATTCATTAATAAAAAAATCAACTATTGTCCCTAACCGTTTAACATTTTTAGAAGTAACAGTCGTTCTTATGTTGAATTTCTTTTTTAATTTTAAAAGGAGTTTCCCTGTTCTATAAACATTTGAAAATGTAGAACCTCCATTAATTGAATTACGCTGTAAATCGTGAGATATCTGATCTCCATCCAAAGATAGTGTAAGTTCATCCATAGATTCAGCATAAAAATTAACAATTTCAGATGAAATCATACCATTAGTTATGACGCTACATTTAAATTGAACATCATTTTCACTACATTTTTTTTTTGTATAATCATAGAATTCTTTAAGAAGTTTAAATTCTTGAGATGGCTCTCCGCTACCATGAAAATGTAATCCAAAGAAAATACCCTTTTGCTTTGCATTAGAAATACAAAAATCAATTGCAGAAATACCACAATCTCGTGACATTGAAATATTAGTATCGCCTCCACATGCATAACAATAGATACATCGCATGTTACATTTTTTTGTAATATCAAGGGTAACTTCATGAGGTAAAAATAATTTTGTGTCTGTTATCTTATTTATTATCCCACACTTATTATTCATCGTAGAAACATCAATATCTTCAGCACCATCTGATATATCTAAAAAACCAATATCTACTAAGGAATTAATGTTTTTTAAATTGTAAGAATTATCGGAAGATGTCTTTTTAGTATTAAATTTTAGATAATTTGACAATTTGGATGCCATTTCTGGATTAAGCAAAGCAATAAGATATTTTGAAGGTCGATAAAGAATATAATTTCCATCTTCTTCGGATGGAATTAAGTATAGATCACTTGGGACAATAAATTTATCCATTTTTTAACTCCTAAATAAAATTTAATATTTAGATTCTTTGGAATAATGAATCTACATTGAGCAGTCTAATATTTTGAAATTAGTTAGCTGTATAACAGAATCTAAATTAATTCAGTTAATTGGATATAGACTGCTCAATGTTATTTTTTAAGCGATAATCCAGCTACAATGGGAAACGCAACTACAATCTTTTACGCAGCTTTGTTTACAAGAACTATCAGAGATTTCGTTATTATCATGCCATCCTGCAATAGGTAAAGAATCGAATTGAACTACTTTTTCAACAAGTAGTTCCTCGTTATTATTTACAGAATTAAAAGATTTTGAGTCACCGAAGTCTAAAATTCCGTCCGTTGCTTGGATGTTGTTTATACCATTCTGCATTTAGAACCTCCTGTTCATATTAATCAGTAATTGGAAAATAATTTAGATTAATTATTAGAATATTACGGACTGTTGTTTTTTGTAATCATGAGATCACCTCCTTTATAATATAAATTTTTAAAGGATCTATATCCTTCAAGATTTTCATGATTTTTCTTTTTTTCCCAGTCTGAAATTAATAATCCATAACGGTATTCGTCAAAAAACCTTCCCTTTTTAAATACGTACTGATGTATGATTCCTTCTCGATTAAAATTTAGACTTTCGAAAAGAGATATTGAACGTTTATTAAATGAAAAAATTTCAGCTCCTATTCTGTTTAATTTAAGATTCTTGAAACAGTATTCTATAATAGCAATAAGTGTTTCTTTGGCATACCCTTTTCCCCAATTTTTTTTATTTCCTATAGTGATACTAATTTTACATCTTTTGTTATAATAATCAATACAAGTTATTTTACCGTGACCGATTAATTGAGTCTCTAATTTTCTATGAATTGCATAATTTATTACTTTAATATCAGATTGTGAGTTAATAATATTTTCGAGAAACTTTTGAGTTTCATCCAAAGTTACTGGATTAATAATATCCTCTTGATCATCTTCAAAATATAAAAGTTCTTTATCGTTAAACCACTCATTTATTTTCTCAAGATTTTCCAATGTGTGCGATTTAATAATAAGTCTTTTTGTAATTAAGTTTAACATTTATTATTAGTAAGTTGATTTTATAATCTATTCTTATAGCGCATAACTAACAATTAGACTGCACCATGCAGTCTAACCTTCTTATCATATTAGTTAACATCTCACTACAATGCAATCCGTCAGCTGACGGATAAAA
>JACNFI010000212.1 GCA_014384665.1 Candidatus Cloacimonadota bacterium | reverse complement strand
ATATTAATGTTTAATTCATATTCGAAAAGTGTCCAAAATTACTTGACATATTCCGCACACATAAAGATGCTTCAAGTTCCTCCTCTGCTGTAGCAACTACAGTTACTGTTTCTATATCGTTAGCACCGGAAACAGTGATTTCGCAAGTTTTCGTTTCTCCACTACTAAATGATTCGAAATTAACGGTTACAGCAATATCATCGTGTTCTCCTGTAGAAGTTCCACTTGTCGGATTAACAGACAACCAATTACAACTTTCAGTAATTGAGTAAGTTAGATTAGAACCAGTATCTCCACAATTCCAGACTTCAAATGTTCCTGTTGTTGTTGGTTCATTAATAATTAATGAAGTTGGTGAAACACATAAAGATGCATTACATGGCTTTGCTATAGCTGTTACAGTTACAGTTTTTGTATCACCAGCACCAGAAACATAAATTGTACAATTTCTTGTTTCGTCACAACTGAATGAGCTAAAATTAACAGTAAGGATAATATCATCATGTTCACCTGTAGAAGTTCCACTTGTTGGGTCAATAAATAACCAATCACAACTTTCATTAATTGTATAGTTTAAAGTCGAACCAGGCTCACCACAATTCCATACTTCAAATATTCCTGTTTCTTTTGCTTCATTAATAATTAATGTAATTGGTGAAACACATAATGATGCAATTGGTTCAGGTTCATTTCCGTTTTTACCATCACAACCAATAGTTACTAAAGTATTAATAATAATTAATGTGCAAATTATAGTCGATATTGCTTTCATGTTATATCTCCATTTTTTTATTAACAGTAGTGTTCTTAACTCATTAACTAACTTTTTAGAAAATTTAATAAATACGAATATAGTATATAAACCAGCTATCATATGATACTATTGCATTAACATCATCTTCTTGATGAATATCTTGTCTTTAGTCGTAAATTTATAGAAATAGATACCTGAACATATATCTTTAGCATCCCACTCAATAGTATGATATCCAGCAGATTTATATTCATAAACAAGAGTTTCAACTAATTGACCCTTGATGTTGTAAATTTGGATTTTTATATTATTAGACTTGGGTAAGTAGTATTTGATTGATGTGCTTGAATTAAATGGATTGGGATAATTTTGAGAAACTTCAATACTTAAATGAGGAATAAGCATATCATCAATACCAGATTCCATCGAGTCCAATCTAGGAATAGATTGCATTTTAAAACTTGCAATTACAGACTCAACTTGATTTGTTGAAATTTCTATATCTTTTGTATGATAAACCCAATCAACAATCATTGAATGTTCTCTCTGTTCTGATGAATTTCCAAGCCAAGTATCGAACCAATGGTTAAAAACTATGCTCATTTCAGATTCAGGATAATATATACCATTATGAGTTGCCACCTGAACACCATCAATATAATAATTAACTACATCATTATAAATTTGAAATAGCAAAATATGCCAACCTTCTATAATATTTGATTGATAATCAATTGTCTTATTGTTCTCATCCTCCCAAGTAGTTTCATATAAACCAGGTCCCCACCACCAATTATTGTCATATGCAAGATACTCAAAGTCACATTCAGAATAAACTTGGGGATAAGGATCAGTGTTAATTGAGAAAAATGCTTGAACTGTTAAATCATCCCAATATTGTGGATTATCTGTAAAGAAAATTCTACATCCATAAGTTCCTTCATAAAAACGTTGCTGTTCTTGACCTATTTCTCCTTGTTCACAAGTTAATGAATCTCCCGAAGTTTTTGCTAAAATTTTCATTAATATATTGTCTTGATTTTGTGGATCGATTATAAAAGAAATATTATCTCTTTTCCATTGTGCACAATGAAAACCAGGGCCACCTTGTTCAGTACGAATATACCATTGGAAATTAGAAAGTTCAGGATCATCAACACTTGTATATGTAAAATCATCAAAAAATTCATTTTCTGGGCAAATGTAGGTGGGTAACGATATGAACCCCCTAGAACATCTAATGAAGTCTCGTCACCATAAATTTTCCATATATCACCTGTTTCAATATCCCCTATATATAAATCATATCCATAACCATCCCTTGTGGATGAAAAACCAAAGTAATTGCCTGAAATAAAAAATGGATCAGAATCATCTGAAGATGAATTTGTAATTAAGTATTCAGAAATTCCATTGGTAAAATCATATTTATAAACATCATCACTATTGCCTGTCAGTATATAAAAGAAAGAATTTTCACATATGGTTTGAGGATACCATTCGTCATTTGAACCATGTATTATCGGTGTTGCATCTTCACTATTTAAATCTATCTGCCAAATATTATCATTTCCATTCTCTCTATGTGTATAATAAATCTTTGAACCATATCTAGAATAAAATGGTGCCCATTCTTCAACAGTTGAAGTTGAGGTAATTTGAGTTTCTTCTAAGCTTGAGACCTCAATTTGATATAAATCATTATTGCGTTTGAAAACTATAAAATTTCCACCTGGTGAAAACTTTGGGTCTTCATCAGCAACATTATTATTGGTTAACCTTGATAATATCCCATTTTCAAGATTATATAAAAGTATCTCAAGTTTATTGTATTGGTGCTCATTATGAGGAACGGCTATAAAAACTATTTTTAGTCCATCTGGTGAAATATGTGGATTTGTACATCCATCCCAATCTGAAAAATTTAGGTCGGTTGTCGAATAATTTGATAAATCTAATATGTGAATAATTCCATCATAGTTAAAAAATCCTGAATATGTATGAAATGCAATAATACCATCCAATTCTGGAAGGGGTGGTGAACTTACAGTAAAAGCATCACTCCAGGGATATGTATCTGTTACTATATAAGTTCCAGCGCCATCATTATATGTTTTAATATGTGATTTCCAGTAATATGTGCCTGAAGATGAAGGTGTCATTGAGAAAGTGAAAGTTCTAGTGCTTCCTCCATAAACTGTTTGAGCCGAACTTGTTTCATGAAAATCCCAAGGACTTGATTGGTTTCTATCTACCCATAGTTCAACTTTAACACTTCTAGAATATGATAAGTTATTTTTTACTATTATATCAACTGTAACTTCCTCACCAATATTTGGACTTGTTGGAGAAAAACTGTGATCAAATAAATATGGCCAATTACGAGTAAAATATCTTGTGACATTACTACTATTTATCTCGAAATCCTCATCACTACCCCAAAACTCAGTCTCATCACTATCATAATACACCTCATAGTTGTATGTTCCATATGATAAATCATCAAAATCTGCTCGACCAGAACTATTTGTATCATCTGATTCTAAATAGTTCCAATCTTCATCATACAGTTTAACCGTTGCTCCAGAAACTGTATTTTCATTAATATTATAAACATAAACATCCAAGTCGCCCACTTGTTCGTAAGCTGTGAAGGCTTCTTCCCAAGTATAAGTATCTGTTACTATATAAGTTCCAGCGCCATCATTATATGTTTTAATATGTGATTTCCAGTAATATGTGCCTGAAGATGAAGGTGTCATTGAGAAAGTGAAAGTTCTAGTGCTTCCTCCATAAACTGTTTGAGCCGAACTTGTTTCATGAAAATCCCAAGGACTTGATTGGTTTCTATCTACCCATAGTTCAACTTTAACACTTCTAGAATATGATAAGTTATTTTTTACTATTATATCAATTGTAACTTCCTCACCCACATTCGGATTTGTTGGTGAAAAACTATGATCATACAAATAGGGCCATTCTCTCCAGAATTGTCTTATAGTAGTTGGACTTCCCAAATAAAAGTCTTCGTCACTACCCCAAAATTCAATCACATCACCCGGATAATAAACTTCATAATTATAGTATCCATAGTCAAGTAAAGCAAAAGTGGCCATACCAGAACTATTAGTATACTGTGTTGAAATATAATACCAATCCTCATCGTATAAATCAACAATTGCACCAGAAACTAGGCTACCATTTACATTATGAACATAAACATATATTGTTGCTGCATTTAGTAGTGTTGTAATAAAAAACAACCCTATAATAATAGTTAATTTTTTCATTTTTACTCCTTTGCTTTTGATAACTAACGGTTAACATTAATTTTTCTACCTATTTTAGACATTGATATTTTTTAATTACCACAACTATAATTCCTTGCTATTTTGGAATCAATTTATTTCAAAGAACATTAAATATTAATGCAAATTCTGTTCCAAAGAATTGAATACAGCAATACTGCTATTTTCAGCCATTAAATAGGAATAATATTTAAAATCATTGGCAGAAAATCCACAAATTTGTGGCGAAAAATAGACAGAATTATAAAAAAACATATAAATTGTAATAATATTTTCTGATAATTTGTTGTATAGTAAGATTTTTTATAAAACAATATTAATTGGAACCAAATTTGCATAATATATTTGACATAGATGAAAGATATATTTTAATTTGTTTAGAGTTTAATAATTTTTAATAAAAGAAGCAAAATGAAAAAGGAATCTATTCAAAAAATTAAAGTTATATTTAATGAAAAAGTATTTAGATTAAGATATTTTCTAATAATTATTCTTTTGGCTACAATTCTGTTTTTACTATTCAATACTGAATATTTATATGAAAAGAAGAAATTTTTTGAAACAGAGCATACAGTATTAGGAGAAGCAGATCAATTTACATTCCTTCCTGAAAATCCTTTTTATGATGTTGTATATTTAAAAGAAAGTGAGAGTTACCTGGAAACTAATATTAACTATCGTAATTTAAATACTGGAAGTCTTAGACAAGTTGAAATGGTAAATTTTTCCATAAGCTCAAAATGTTTTTATGATAGCACAGAAAAAGCTGTCTATACTATAATGACAGAGGGAACAGATTATTATCTTTATGAACTTTATAATCAAGAAAACACCTTTGTTCCAAAGCAATACAAAATTTTTCATTATGACATATACGATTCTTTACAAGATACTACAATTACAATAAAAAACATAAAATTTTATCAGTTCAAAATTGATAATAATATCAAGGATAATTGTGAAGTTAAAGAATATGAAGATGGATATAGACTAATTTTTACTCAAAGTATAAAAGATTCTATTAATGAAAAATATTATACTTATATTACAAAAATAATTAATAATAAACTTCGAACTGATTTAACCATCTTTGACTTATATGAATTTATTCAATTTAATTTAAGGAATTTATACTATCATAAAAAATATTTTTCTAAACCTGATTATCAAAGCAAATCTTTTTTCCCTGCTTATATTATGGGAATGATCGATGCAAATAATGATGGTATAAAAGAAATTTTAATTAAAGTTGAGGGCACTAGATGGATAAATGATCTTCTTATATGTTATTGTAAAGAAACTCAGGAAATTGTTTGGAAAAAAGAATTTGCTCAAGGAATTGAGGATTTCCTGATTTATGATATTGATAATGATGGTGAGAATGAAATACTATTTGCAAGCTATTCTCCCAGTATTGAAATGCCATATGATAGTTTTAAAAAAGAAATGATGGGAACAACAAATCAAAGCAATTTTTATATATTAAATAATAAGGGAGAAATAAAGAAGATTAATAAAAAACCTGCTTTAATAATTAAAGAATCTCATTTCTCTCAATTTAGATATTTGCTTTTAAATAAACAGCAGAAAATCCTTTTAGGGCTTTTTTCAAATCATGATAATTTAGATAAAAGACTATTGCTTTTTGATTTAAAGGAAAACAAAGTTGATTCGCTGGATATTATTTATCAAAATATTATTTCGTTTTATAAAGAAAATGGAAATATCATTGCAATAAATTCTCTGGATAATGAATTAAAGAAGATCATTATTTCTGAAAAATTCAGAATCAAGAAAGTACTCTCAAAAAAAGTAACAGAAAGATATGAAGGATATAAACAAAATTATTGTAAAATTGATAATGTTGTTTATTTAATTCTTACATATCCACATATAATTTTAAATAAAAGACTAAAATTTTTATATCAATTTCCCTCCAATATTGATGTTAATAATGCAAAATGGAAAGATAATGATATATACTTTATTGAGCACAGGACTGGTAAGAATTACTTATCAAAACTCCATTTTGAAAGGAATAAAACAATCAATCCTTATGTTATTATGATATTACTTTTTGAGATTTTACTTATCGCTACATATTATCTTGTTCATCAATTTATTGCTATTCCAATCACCTCTGGCTTAAAGAGTTATCTTATTGTGTATTCTCTATTCAATAAATTACACTTCTGGAAAATATATGGAAAAATGAAGAAAATATATACATTACCTAAACGCATATCGTTTGATACAAATACTTATACACAGATAGTAAATGATTTATCAAAAAGAAAACGGAAATATATAAAAAGAATTTTTTACTTTTCAACTACAGAGTCTATGAATTAGAATCTATGGATGAATTATTAATTATTCAGCGCATTGCTCATGACCTGAAGAATCAAGTCCTTTTAATGAAAATGATGGTTTCTCAAAAAGATAAAATGAGAGCAGATGATGATGAACTCAAATCTATTATTGCAAATATATCCCAGATGTCTATAACACTCTCTCAGTTTTCGCATATCAAAACCTTATACAGAGAGGATTGTAATCTTATAAAAATAATTGAACAGACGATTTCGCAGTATATAAATCATCCTTTATTTGACCATATTGAATTCAATCATGATGTTTCAGATTCTAAGATAAAAATAGATAAAACATTATTTCAGATTGGTCTTAGAAATCTTATAAATAATGCACTTCAAAATATTGATGAAAATGGTTATATTATTGTTCAGTTGTCAGATTCTAAAAATAAGTTTTATCTTGAAATCTCTAATCCGGGAGATATACAAGAAAGGGACATTCCTAAAATATATGAAATTGGGTATTCTACAAGAGAAGAGGGTTCAGGAATTGGAATACCGATCTCCAAAATGATCGTAGAAAGGCACAATGGTACATTTGATATCACTTGTAAAAACAATGAAGTGAAAGTTAGTATTATATTACCAAAGAATTAAGTTCTTTAATGAGTTCTGCAAAATTTGTTATTTCACTTCAGCCTGATGCTGATGAGCCTCTGGCTCAGAATTTCTACTCTAATCTGTCATTCTGAGTGAAACGAAGAATCTCATAATGTTCTATATGAATGAAAGTTAGAGATTCTTCACTTCGTTCAGAATGACACCTATAGGTTAGATTTCTTAATATTGCAGATCTCATTTAAGTTCTTTAATAAGATCTGCAAAATGAGTATTTTCACTTTATTTCTGGCTACGGCTTGCTTCTCCAAGACAAGTGTCATTCCCGTGAAAACGGGAATCCATTCCTTACAACCTGTCTTTTACTGCGTCTTCACTCTATATGGATTCCCGAGCGGGGTCGGGAATGACATCTGTGAGCCTTTGGAATGACATGAGAATGCAATTTTGCAGAACTCATTTAAGTTCTTTAAATATAGGAGTTAGTGTAAAAAGCAAAATACATATATCATCTGCATGTTTATCGGAATCTCAAGAGGGGATTTAATTGATTGAGATTCGGGAAATTATACTCTAATGGATTAATAAACCTTGCGAGGATTTTAATACTTTAAAAGGATAGAATATATTTAAAATAGGAACACTAAATGAAAGGTAAAATTATTATTTTAGAAGATAATAAAAAATTGGCTGGATATTATAAAGCAATCTTAGATGAAGCTGGTTATGATGTAAAAGCAACGAATAACAGCCCTGAATTCTTTAATACCTATGAAACTTTCAGACCTGATTTGATTATTCTTGATATAAAACTAAATAATAGTGAATTGAATGGAATAGATGTATTTGAGCAATTATTAAAAGAACAAAAACTATTTTCTAAAATTATTGTTCTTTCAGGTGAAGCTACACGATTGGAAATTGCTAAAGCAATGAAACTGGGGGCTTATACTTTTATTGAAAAAACTGGTGAATTCAATGTTGAAAAGTTTTTAGCTGATGTTCGTCAAGCAATTAATCTTAAATTACAAGAAGATTACAATATATCCCTTACTAAAGACAAAGAATATCTTCGTAAGACATTAATGGATACAAATCCTTTAATTGGTGAATCAACTAAAATGCAAAAAGTGAAGAAAATAATACAGAAATTTGCAAAAGCAGATATAGATGTTTTATTAGTCGGAGAAACTGGAACTGGTAAAGAAATTGTTGCAAACCATATATATTGGCAGTCAAAGAGAGCAGGAAAACCATATATAAAAGTTAATGCAGGTGGTTTGCCAGAAAGCCTGGTTGATTCAGAATTATTTGGTCATAAAAAGGGTTCGTTTACTGATGCGGTTGCAGATAAAAAGGGATTTTTTGAGCAGTCAAATAAAGGGGTGTTATTCTTGGATGAGATTGGTAATCTAAGTTATATGACACAAGCAAAAATTTTAAGAGCAATTGAATATAAAGAAATACAGATTGTTGGAGATGCTAAAATAAATGTTGATGTGAGGTTTATTTTCGCTTCCAATAAAGAGCTAAAAAAATTAGTAAATGAGAATAAATTCCGTGAGGATTTATATTATCGTTTAGAAGGAAATATTATTCATATATCTCCATTACGAGAACGAGAAAATGATATTATTCTTCTTATGGAACACTTTTTTCATATTTTTTCCAAGAAAGACGGTACTTATTTAGAAACAGATTTATCAAAAATAAAAAATAAATTACTTCATTATTATTGGCCAGGCAATGTGCGAGAATTAGAAAAATTCTGTGAATATCTTTTTATTATTCATGATTTCATTGATAATAACATTATCTTAGATGAATTCAAGAAGAAGATTTCTGGGAATTTACCATCACAATGGTCTTCTTTTCAAGAATTGTTAAGATTAGAAAGTTATGCTGAAGTTATTGATGAGTTTGAAAAGAGATTTCTTGAATTTCAACTGACGAAAAACAATGGGGATGTTAGCGAAACTGCTATGAAGATTGGTCTGGATAGATCAACTTTGTATAAGAAAATTAAGAAATATGGTATATAATTCACAAATTAAAGGCTTTATGCAGTTATTGTTTTTTTTATTAATATTTTTAGTTAATTATTTATTTTATTTATTTTCATTTCTTATTCAGTAATTCTTAGTTATCCTTTCTCTCTCCAAATATCTTGGTTCCAATCCGCACCATGTTTGCGCCTTCTTCAATCGCTATTTTATAGCTATTACTCATTCCCATAGAAAGATATTTCATCTCTACATTTGGGATGTTGACATCCTTAATTTTATCAAATATCTTTTTTGTTTCCTTAAAATAAGGTCTTGCTTTTTCTGGCTCACCAAATCTTGGTCCCATAGTCATCAAGCCTACAATTTTAATGTTGGATAAATTGGAAATTGCTTTGAGCAACTTTTCTGTATTTTCAGGCATAACCCCAAATTTTTGTGGTTCTCTGCCACTATTTATTTCTATTAGAACAAGCATTATTTTATCATATTTTTTTGCAATTTTATCTATTGTGTTTGCGAGTTTGATAGAATCCACAGTTTCAATCATATCATAAACAGGAACTGCATATTTGACTTTATTTGTCTGGAGATGCCCGATAAAATGCCATCTTGCTTTAGGTCCAACCTTTTCTATTATTTTTAGAGATTCCTGCACATAGTTTTCACCAACAATTTTTATTCCAGCTGCAATTGCTTGCAGAACTTCATCTGCAGTTCGTGTTTTGGCTGCTGCAACCAATTCAATACCTTCTGGAATTTCAGCTAATATCTTTGTTAAGTTTCTTTTTATATCATTCATTTTTTCCTTTTATGATTTTAACCATAAATTAATGTTATCTTCATTGTTAAATAATTATGGATTTCTGATTTTTTTCATTTTTATCCATTTTCCCTGGTCAATGCCGACTATATTTCCGCATTGACATTTGACTTTATCACCATCTCTTATACTATAATCTTCAAGTATTCGGTTTTTCCAGCAGTGCCATAGTCGTCCTTTGCCGATTTTTAGATATTTGAAAATTTTATTGTTACATTTGTCACATTTTATTATCATTACTTTAGATTTTTCTGCCAAAGTTCTCTCCTTCTTGCTTCAAGCATATCAACAGGAATGCCTAAAAACTCTGCTGCTGTTTGAATTTTGACATTTTTTTGCTTTCCTGCCTCAAAAACTTCTGCTATTCTTTCTTTCCATTTCAAATCTCTGAGAAAATGATGGTCTATAACTAATGAATCCAAAGGGCAGTTTTCAATTATTTTTATCATATTTTCAATTGAAGCATTCAAGCTTTCGTGACTATATCTGAATCCCAGCATATAAGAAAGTGGACCATCTAATATTACTAAATTTGGCTTGTTCTGAAGAATGAACTCTGTTTGGTCATCAAGGCTTGGTCCTTCAACATCAGATGTGTGAATAAATCTATAACCATCGTCAATTAGAACTTCTGTCACATATCCTAATTTTGAGTTCGTGCCGTGAAAAACCGGCTGTGAGAATTTAATCTTTGTATTGCCGAATTGGAATTCTCTGCCATCTGAATATTCCAATTTTTGTGGCAACCCCTTTATTTGCTGTAAAAAATATGCTACCCTTTTTGTCTGGCTGCGATTGATCTTTTCTGTTGGATGTTTAATTAAAACAGTTTTGTTTTTATAGATTTCAAGATGGTCGTTTGGATTATGATGGTCATAATGGTAATGGGTAATTATAAGAACATCGGAGAGTGTTGCATACTTTACTATTTTTGCCCAATGTTCCTCTAATCTTTCCAGTTCAATTTGATGAGGAGGTAAGTTGTATCTTCTTGGTCACAGAGCCACGCCCGGATCTATCAGAATTTTTACATCTTTGGTTTCAACAAATGTGCTCATAGAGCGTGTTCCAAAACTGTCAAATGCTAATGGTGTTATTTTCATTTGGTTTACTCTCATTGATGAACCGCAAATAGACGCTAATTCACCCCATTAGATAGTATCCCATTAGATTTCAAGAGTTAAATATTATAAGAACATCTAACGGGGTAAACGCGAATAAATTAAAAAATATTAGCGATAATTAGCGTTCTTGGCGGTAGGATAGCTGTTTCTTAACGCATTCCATTTTTCTAAATATTCATCCAATAATTCTAAGTTTCGGATAATAAAGGCAGGATGGGACATTGGATAAATTTTATAATCATCTCGCTCAATCATTTTATACCAATCAACACAATCAAACCAATTGAAAGCTTTCTTGCCAAGAGGAACAATAATTTCTGGTTTTATGATTTCGATCTCTTTTTCAAGAAATGGTTTACAATTGTCAATCTCTAATTTCCGAATTTTTCTATTATTTGGAGTATGACATTTGCAAACATTTGTAATATAAACAGTAGACCTATTTTCACCTATTCTACTTAAGCCTTTATCCAGAATTTCACCAGAACCTTTATAGAATATTTTTCTTTCTATTGCACATAACTCACAGGGATTTTGTGCTACGAACATTAATCTTGCTTCGGGATCTCCCTGACCCATTAATGATGTGTTGGGTAGTTCAATATTTAGTTCAGGACATTTTCTACAATTATATACAAGTTTTTCTATTTCAGTAAGTTCAAATTGTTTTTTTATCCTTTCAAATTTGAAGCAAATATAAATATTTTTATCTTCAATGCTGAATTTTTTATACTTGCATAAAAGATTTAATTCATTTTCTAATACATTGAAATCAACTCTTTTATAATCATCATTTGAATGTATTTGATTAAATCCATTTTCATTTAAATCAACTACAATAATTTTTTCTTTGGCTACTCTAAATAATTCTCGTATAAAATTATTTCTTTTTTTAATAGGAATATGATGTAAAGCACAATAGCTTATTACAGAATCAAATGTTTCATTTTTATATGACAAGTTTGTAGCATCTTCTAATTCAAAATTGATATTATCAACCCCTTTTTTTAAAGCATCTTCTTTTGCAATATCCAATTCTTCTTTTGAAATATCAATAGATGTAACTTTGCAATTAAAATCTCTTGCTGCGATTATTGCTAAAGGACCGGCTCCTATGTCCAATATAGTTTTATTTCTGATTCTTGATTTTTCAAGAACATCTGTCCTTATTCTTACTCTATCAATATCTGTGTTTAATTGATTACTAATCATTTAATCTGTTTGAGTTTTTGTTATCTTTGAAACTTTCAAATTTCAGATTATCTACAACATTTACTATATGGTTGAATTGGTAATTTTGTTATTTAGTTGTTAAATAATTCTTTTTCCTGTTTGCATTATCTCTTTTGCAAATGGGTTATCTTGTGTAAAATCTTTTATAGCAAAAGGATGAGGTTCAATATGATTATCTGCTTTTAGTAAGGCATCAATTATTTTATCTATATCAAAGAATCTAATCCCTTGAAAATCTTTTGATACAATTGCAATATCAATATCACTATATTCTTTTTCTGTATTATTTGCATAAGAACCAAAAAGATACATCTTGTCTATAGTTAATTTTAATTCATTCAATGCAGAAATAAAATCAGCGATTATTTTGTCTAAATTTCTTTTTGTAACCATTTATAAAATTCCTTTATTTTTTCAAGATATTTGCTGGTAAAACTTTTATCACATATCTTATGAAATTTCATTCGGTAATCAGGATATCTGGTTTCAATATTAAACTCGTTTACTTTTACTAAAAACTTTTTTTGTACATCAGTAAGACTCAATTTTGTGTCATCAGCAATTCTTTTTAGATTATGTATTTTAGGTGGGAAATTGAGCTCATTATCCCTAACCCAAAATGCTTTAAGCAACTTCTCTAAAACCAAATGACCTATAAAGAGGGCATAATCATACCTTTTACTGGTGAATAAATCATCCATAACTGACAAGTCATATTTGGCAAGTTTTAGCCAATATTCAGGGGGTGGAATAAAACAAATTTTACCTTCTAAATTTGTAAAGGCTTGCTTCACAATAATCAAAGAGAATGCCATAAATATTATTCTATTCCACCCCCTAAATATGTTCTTCTTTAGTCATGATTTATTACCTCCCAAAAATTATTAAATATGAAAACTATCAAAAAAATTACTAAATTCCTGTCAATTTTATTGAGCATCAAAAGAGAGTTGATTGAATTTTCTCTTTCTTCTTTTTCTTTTTATATTCACTTTTTGATAATTCGGTAAGTTCCTTTTCTATATTTGAAAGGAAAGGGCTTTTTTCCAGATGGAATTCTTTGCCAAAGATAAATCTCTTTTTTACATGAGAAAGAATTAGAAATCTTTTTGCTCTTGTCATTCCTACATAAAAAAGTCGTCTTTCTTCATCTAAGTCAGATTTTTGACTCTTAAAGATAGAGTATGGAAGTAAGCCATCTTCACAGCCAATTATAAATACACATTTGAATTCCAGCCCCTTTGCAGAGTGTAGAGTCATTAAAGTTACATTTTCTATATTCGGTCTATATGTATCTACTCCTGTACCTAAAACTGCAAATTTCAAGAACTCCTCTAAATTATCTCCAAAATCATCAGCTATATCAAATAATTTCTTGAATATAACTTCATTTTTTAATTTCTCACTACGGAAATATCTATCAATAATTTCAGAAAGTGCCTGTTTTACTGACTTATCCATAATTGATTTTGTAAACTCTTTTAGCTCTGAGATGCTAATTTTTTTGCTTTCTTTAAATTTATTTGTTAAAAAATTATTGTTAGGATTTAATGATAATTTCAGAAAATCAATAATAGATTTTATTGGCTTTTGCTTAAAAAAAGGAACATCTCCAATCTTTTGATAGGGGATACTATGGTCATTAAAGGCTTTTTCAATAGGTTTCATCTGTTTGGAAATTCTGCATAATACTGCAAAATCTGATAAACTTTCAATTTCTGATTCCTCTTCTCCCTCACTTATCTGACTATCAATTGAGAAAAATCTTAAACCACCAATCATTTTTTCTATGGTTCGGGCAACGAATTCTGCTTCACTTTTATCAGTGTTGTTTTCAGAGATTTTTATTTTAACCCCTTTTTGCAGACCTTCCAGCATACTTTCTTTTTTAGAAGGTTCAGTCTGAATAACCTGACTTGACGCTCGCAAGATATTATCGGAACAGCGATAACTCTTCTTAAGTTTGTAGACCTTTGCCTCTGGATAATCATCAATAAAGCGTTTAATGAATTTCACATCCGCACCGCGAAAACCATAAATCGCTTGATTTGGGTCGCCTATTACGCACAAATTCGCATCACTATCTGGAGCCAACTTCTTTAACATTTGATATTGAGCAAAATTTATATCCTGATATTCGTCAACAAGAATCCATTGATATTTTTTCCTATAAATAGAAAGGATTTGAGGATAATCAATAAAAAGTTTAACTGGATAATATATCAAATCATCAATGTCAAAGGCGTTTTGCAATTTCAAAATCTGTTCATATTTTTGAAAAATTTCTGCCACATCTTTATCTGTAATTTTGTTTACAGACTTCAAATTTTGCTTTGCATTAGTTATTTCTTCAGAAAGGCTTCCAACTTGTTTCCTTTCGCTGGCAATTTTTTCGGACAATATCTGTTTTTTATCATCTTCATCAAAGATAGAAAAATTTTCATCCCTTCCAAATTTCTCACAATGTTTTTTAAGGATTAATAGTCCAAAAGCGTGAAATGTAGAAAGTTGTATTTTAGAAATGGTTGTTGTTTCTTTTAATAAAGTTTTCAATCTTTCCTTCATTTCGTTTGCAGCTTTATTCGTAAAAGTTACAGCCAAAATGTTTTCTGGATTTACTTTTTGGTTTTCAATTAAATGTGCTATTCTGTAAGTAAGGATTCTTGTCTTTCCTGTACCAGGTCCTGCAATGATGAGAGCAGGTCCCAGAAAATGCTTTACTGCTTTTTGCTGTTCTGGATTGAGTTCTTTAAGTAGATTCATTTTAGGTTGAAATAGATATGGTTCCTTTGTTTTTTCTTTGACCAATTCGGGATGAGTGGAAACTTCCCTCAATCGTCTATATTCGTGCAAATCAAAATTTATTAGGTCTCTCCTTTGTTTTTGTGTATTCCTCTTTTGTATAAGGTCATCAAATAATGCTTCTTGAGGAGCAATTTCTTTTTTCTCATCTTCTTGAAACACCTTTATCTTGCCAAACTCTCCATCAAAACCTTCCTTTATGTAAATCTCTCTATTCCTCATTCTTCTTATAGCTTCAGCGATAACTTCGTTAGAACTTTTTCTGATTTCTTCAATAGAAAGGTGAAGAAGCATATCAAATTCTGAGCCACATTTTTTTAAAAGAGAATTATAGGTTTGAATGATTTTCTTTGATTGAGGTCCAACTCCTAAAATTTCAGATAATATCTCTTTCAAAGGAATAAGTGAATAAAAGGAATGTCTATTTTTTCTTTCTTGAATATTATCTCTATCTGCTAATTGCACCACACGATTCATAACGCCTATTGTAACTTTTTTACCACATACAGGACAGATTCCATTGTGCTTGAGTGTTTCCAATGGATTCCAACAAATGTCGCATTTTCTATGCCCATCATAATGGTATTTACCTTCTTGTGGGAAGAATTCAATGGTGCCGAGAAAATTTTTAGGATTTCTAATTTTCATTGCTTGTTTGATTGCATTATAAGAAAGTTCAGTATCAAATAGGTTGGCTTCTCTGCCTAATTTTTCTGGGGAATGTGCATCCGAATTAGAAGTAATCGTGTATTTATCTAAGAAACTGCACATCCAATTCATAGGGGGGTCCGAGGATAAACCGGTTTCAATTGCAAAAATATGTTCTGCAAGGTCATCATAGCATTCGGATATTGTATCGAAACCAGATTTTGAACCCAGAGCAGAGAACCATGGTGTCCAGATATGAGCTGGGATTAAAAAAGCCTCATCAGAGCATTCAAGCACAATTTCCAGCAGGTCCCTGGAATCTAAACCTAAAATTGGTCTTCCATCAGAAGTAATATTTCCAATTTTAGATAATTTTTGCTGGATTTTTTCAGCGGTTGCAAAATCAGGTGCGAAAATCAGATTATGGACTTTGCGGACTTTTCCATATTTTTTATAGATATTGCTGATTTCAGCAGTGAGAATGAATCGTATACCATTTTTGCAGGATTGAAAAATTTGCAACTCAGTGATTTGCTTGAACTCATTTTTTAATTTGAAAAGTCCTGGTTCAGCAGGCAAGAGTTTTTCCTTTAGTTCTTTCAGCCAGCCGGGATGAGTAAAATCGCCGGTTCCAATAACTTTTATCCCCTTAACCTGTGCCCAATAATTCAAATATTCAGGGGTGAGTCTTTTGCTCGTTGCCCGCGAATAATGTGAATGGATATGGAAATCGCCGATAAATTTCATAGTTAAATATTTTTACATCCAACAAATATAAGTCAATAATATTTTTGAATTTTATTGATAAAAAGATTGATAAAATATTTGACAAGATATAATAAAATGTCTCATCTTGGCAAAGGAAGAATGTTTACAAAACAATTGATTAATCTAGAAGATTTTGATGAATAGTTATTTTTTTATATTTATGTAAAATTATGTTTGATAAAATAGAGGAGTATAATTATGTCTACCGAAAGAGCAGAAGCAATAGAATTAATAGGATTACTCTCAGAAAAAAAATTGAAAATTATTATTGATTTCATAAAGTATCTGAAAGATAAGGAAGAATGGGAAGCAACAAACGAATTACTTGATTCTAAAACTATTTCTGCAATTGAAGAAGGGAAAAAACAAATTAATAATGGAAATTTTGTAGAATTTGAGAATATTTCCTGAAATGTTTAAAATTATTCTTTCAAAGAATGCTAATAAAGTTTATAATTCTTTGGATAAAAAAACAGAAAAGCGATTCACTAATGCTTTTAAAACAGTTTCAAAAAACCCATATTTTGGCAAAAATATAAAAAAACTGAAAGGCAAACTTGAAGGATTGTATAGATATCGTTTAGGTCAATATAGAATTGTTTATGAAATAAAGAAGAATGTAAGGATAGTTGCAATAATTTGGATTGGTAAAAGGGAAAACACATATTAGTAAATATTTTATAAATTTGTAAAGTCCCTATTCAGCAGGTTGCAATTTTTCTTTCAGTTCTTTCAATCAACCTGGATGGGTAAAGTTACCGGTGCCGATAACTTTTATCCCCTTAACCTGTGCCCAGAAGTTCAGATATTCTGGAGTTAGCCTTTTGCTTGTTGCCCGCGAATAATGTGAATTGATATGGAAATCTGCAATAAATTTCATTGTATGCCAATCGTATATTTATCTACCTGTCCTTAATAAACCTACAATTCCAATCACCCCAAAACCTATATTTGCAAACCAGGCAGCTAGGAATGGTGAAATGATTTCATTATATCCAAGACTTTGTCCCAATCTAACCGATGAGAGATATAAGAAGCATATTGCGACCCCAATAACAAACCCAAGTCCACGAGATTTTCCACGAACAGATAAAGTTGAAATAGGAATGCAGAAAAGCAAAATAATAAGATTCACAAACGGAAATGCAATTTTCAGGTTTATTTCAACTAATTCCTTTTGATGCTTTTCACCTATTCTTTGCAAACGGGCAACATATTCTTTCAGTTCAAAAAAGTTCATCTCCAGCGGGTCTTTCACACTTTTTACAAGGTCAATCGGCTGGATTTTTATGTATGGAATCATCTTTTTATGAAATTGCTCAAAATCAGTTAGTTTTCCATCAGAAAATTCTCTGATATAACCATTATAAAATATCAAATCTTTTGAGGAATTATCAATATTGCTTTGCCAGAGAGCATATTCAGAATTGATTTTGCGAACCATCTCATTATTCTCATTTAATTCGGAAATATCAATGTTCTTGATTTTGTTTCTGTATCCATCCAGAAATCCAATGTAGTAAAGTCTGCCTTCATCATCCTTATATTGAATATTTGACCGCATTCTGATGGTTCTTTTAGGATGATTGTAAATCTTCACATTTTGTATATAAACTCGCTTATCTTCAGAATAAGGTAGTAATGTATCACCCAAAATAAAAATGATTATGCTTAGAAATAACCCACACCAAAATAGAGGTAATGACATACGAATTATACTTATCCCCGCACTTCTAATCGCAATTGTTTCATTATGTTTTCCAAGATATTGCATTAAAAAAAGTCCGCTAAGAATAACTGCTACAGGTGAAGATAACACTATAATATATGGAATTCTACAGATAAAATATAATATTACATCAAGGGTACGTGGATTTTCACTAATGAATCTGCCAAATTTTTCAAAAAATTCAATTATAAGGAAGATTGCTATAAACGATAAAAGGATAATAATATATAATCTGACAAAACTTTTAAGAATATATTTATCTATAATTTTCATTATTTAACTTAATCCCTGCCTGTTGATTTTGGTTTATAGATGGTTTTGTAGAAACACATCGGTTTTTCATTTTGTAACAAGATATAAAACACAAAGATTTTATATTGCTTTTTCATTCGTTGATAATTCAATAAATCTAATGTGATGTATAAATAGCATCAGTTTTTAGAAAGTATTACTTTCTTTTTTTGTGTTTAAAAATATTTTTTAGTTTCTCTATATGAATAATTCGCCGTTCACGAACAGAATAAACAACCAGGTAAAGCCCAATAATAGTAAAAATAATATTTGAAATCCACATTCCAATAAATGGGGAGATAATCATCTTATCAGCTAATTCTTCTCCAGCAAAAAGAGACACATAATAAACGACAAATATTAATGAACTTATAGTAAATCCCATTCCAATTGAGTTTGTTCGCGTCATCATCCCAATAGGTGTGCCAATAATGATAAAAACAAGACAGGCAAAAGCTATTGAGTATTTTTTATCAATTTCAACTTGATAACGACTAATTTCAGTACTTAAACTTTTAATGCGATGCTCACGGAGTTTGATACTATGCTCAAGTTTTTTTGTTTCTCTTTGTAGTTTTGGTTGGTCATAGATTTTAGTTCGTAGTTCTTCAAATTGCTTTTGATATTTATTCAGTTCATTTGTTTTAGATTGACGAGTCTTGTTAAGATTTTCTATTTTTTTTTGCATATCTTTTGAACTCATTTCCCTGTCACCCCGTTGGGAATACCTTGCAGTACTTACAGCAATACCTAAATCCGATATATCAATTTTATACTTTTTAAAAGAAATTGATGTGTGTTTTTCAGGGTTCTCGTTAAGAATTTCAAATATTTCTCCATCAAATAATGTAGCTGATAAAGAATTCCCACCATTAGAAAGTTCTATTATACCAGTTTTTGCTGTAATCATTCGTGGATAATTTCCTGCTTTTTTATCATAAATGATAATTTGTTTAAAAAGTCCACTCTCTTTATCTTTACTGTGATAGTAAAAATTATAATCTTTTAGTTTAGTAAAAAGTCCGGGTTTTAGTTCCGAGGTAGGTCTTCTGGCACTTATTTTTATAAGAAGATTCTTCAACAGAAAATTACTATTTGGAAGTATCTGATTATTGAAATATATCATAAAAATTGAAAGTAAAATTGCAACAATGAACACTGGTTTCATCATACGATAAATGTTGATTCCACTCGCTTTGAATGCAGTGATTTCATTGTCAGAAGACAACCTTCCAAATGCCATAATTGTGCCAACCAAAACCGCCATTGGTATAGATAATGCCAGCATAAATGGGAGGCTGAGTCCGAATAGTTTTATAATCGTAAATGGCACCAATCTTTTAGTGATAATTAAGTTAAGCAGGTCTAAAATCCTGTCTAATAACATAACAAAAGTTATGATTGCCATAGAAAGGAAAAATGGACCTGCATGCTCTTTCAAAATATATTTAGATAAGATTTTCATGATTTCTAACTCAACCCCTGGCCCTCCCTATGAAAATCGGGAAGAGGTGGCCAATTCCCTCTCCTTACAGGCTAATCATTATACACAAGTCTGTAGATAGGCTTTTACAAAGCATTTAGAAGCCCACGATTTTAATCGTGGGAAAATGGAAATGCACAACCATTTAACCATTTTAATGGTTTTAAAACCGTTGAAACGGTTGATGTTTTCCAATTTTCTTTTTAATACCCACAAATGAA
>JACNFI010000211.1 GCA_014384665.1 Candidatus Cloacimonadota bacterium | reverse complement strand
AGAGCCACCGGAAAAATGCCCTGCCTGTGCGCACCCCAAAGCATACTTTGAAGTATTATGTGAAAATTGGTAAACTCTGATTCTCTCTGATTTATATAACCCGCTGAATTTATTGGCGGGTTTTTTTATTGGGGAGTTCTCTTAAAAAAATGCTCTTTTCTCATTACGAAGCCCCAGTTTAGTGATGCTCAAACTTATTTATTCTATCTCTATCTTATCTATCTCTTTCATCAGTCTATCTGTCTCAGTAAGTGCAACAACTATTTTCTGGTAGTGAAGTATATCCTCAAAACTGAGTTTTCTCCCTCTCCTGTCCTTGAGCCACTTCTGAGCCGGTTGGTAACCACCTATGTAAAACTCCCAAGCGACCAGTGGTATTTTATCAAAATACTGTATATCGTTTATCAAAATCCTGCCAAACTGCTTACCCGGGTCTGTAATCTCCCAATCTTTTTTGTTCAACTGCCGGGTGATAACGTTGTCGCCATCAACCGGGTAAGTAGTTATGTATTTCTCTACTTTTGGAGATTCCAACAGGTGAATTTGCCGTAACTCTCCACCGAATTTAACCAACTTCCAGAACGTAGCCGGGTCTTTCGGGTACGGTACTCGTGGAAAGTCTATTTTGAGAAATTCTTTGTACTTCTCTCTGTAGGTTGGTGAGTGCAACACTGCATATATGTAGTCAAGAATGTCCACCGGGGAAAAGGTGCCTTTGATTTGTTCCTTTTCCGGGGTAAAGGTTAGGTTTAATTTCTTATTGAATTTTTGTACTATGTCTGCATTCAAATTTGGTTCTCTGTTTGAAATATCACTGATAAGATTTTGCTCAGATTTATCTGAATATGTGTAAAGTGGAAAGTTATAAGTTTCACCTGTAATTAAATGTTTGCATGTTATATTCTTATCAATCAAAGCCTCTACGCCTTTTAACTTAGATTGTCTAGGAATATTTAACCCGTAATTATCTACTTTAAAATAATGCTTCATCACTCTGTATCTTGCCCTTTGCAAAATACTATTATCAAAAATGGTATATTTGAAATCAAATGGTCGATAATGGAAAAGTGATATTCTATCAGAAAATGATATATCAAATTCACACCTTGAATTTTTAACTAATTCTTCATCTTTACCTGTAACAATGCCAATAGAATTTACTTTAAATAATTTTCTTAATTCTATCCCTTGTTCATATTCATTTATCAAATCAAAGTTTTTTGTTACAAAAAAGAAATAAGGTTCAATACCATCTACTTTATTCCAATTGATAGAGCTCAATGATAAATTATTAAGAAAATCATATTTAGAAATCCTACTACCAAAAATATCAAATTTAAAAATATCACCTAATTTCTTTTTAATAGTTTTTTTGACAAAAATGGAGATACTAACTCCCAATTTTATATCAAAGACATTTTCATCTATACTTCCATCAGGAGATTTTTCATTTGCATATCCATGTAAATTTAGAATATATATTTTATCAAATGTTTTAAGAAGATGTTTCCTCATTTTCCTATGTAATATACCTTCTACATAACCGTTATTTGATATATAAGCAAGAATACCCTCTCCATTCTTGTTAATTAAATATTCTCCTAAACGAATAAATTTAATGTAATCATCTGATAAAGGTTGGATGTTTCTTTCATTCAATCCATCTTTATAATCAGACATCAAGTTATCAATCCATTCACCTTTGTTACTAGAAAACATAGAATATGGAGGATTTCCTAATACTACCATAACCGGAGTATCTCTTTTAATATGGTTCGCTTCATGTGCTTCGTTACTTAACCAGCTTGCGAACAGGGTTCCTGTATCCGGGTGATATTCTTCTAATGAATTTGTTAAGTAAATGTGGAATCGTTTATCTCGTTTTGGTTTATATCCGGTTTCTGTGAGCAGCATATCGAGTTTGAGGTGTGCCATCGTGTAGGAAGCCATCAGAAGCTCAAAACCATTCAGCCGGGGTATCAAGTGTTCATCAACGTATTCACTCCATGCTCCCTGCATATTCTGGAAATACTGGTTGTAAATATTCCGTACTACTTCAGCTAAGAATGTGCCGGTTCCTGCTGCCGGGTCGAGGATTTGTACCTTGTGAACTTCCTTTTCTTCCTTCTTGTATTCATTTTTTCGTTTGTCGATAATATCTGTATCGACCTTAATTTTGATTTTGGATGTGTCGGCTAATCCTTTTGAGAGGTTAAATTCAGTTTTGAGGATGTCATCGACTGCTCGTACAATAAAGTTTACGACTGGCTCCGGTGTGTACCACACTC
The DNA here is from genome assembly GCA_014384665.1 of Candidatus Cloacimonadota bacterium. Taxonomy (GTDB): domain Bacteria; phylum Cloacimonadota; class Cloacimonadia; order JGIOTU-2; family JGIOTU-2; genus JACNFI01. The sequence goes on along the minus strand of JACNFI010000211.1, from coordinate 1,571 downwards.
CTCTTGATTTCCTCAGTTTCGGGTCATATTCTGCAAGAAATGTTTCGTAGAAGTGAATAATCGGGTCCTGGGTTTGGGTGCTTTTGCCAAAATTGTGAAGCAAAGCATCGACATCTGTCGCTCTGAATACATCTGCAAGGTTGTCCACAATCGATTTTATTCTTTCGTCGATATCATATCCTGCTATGTACTGGAATAGTTTTCTCAGGAATGGATTTGATTTCGGGATGAGTTCAGCCGCTTCCTGCCTGCTGAAATCATCCAGGGTCGGGTCATGCAGCCGGGCTGCGAACATTCCGTAAGCAAGCGTTTGAGCGTATATGTCGGCAAAATCTTTTGGTTGAAGGTCGTGTATCAGGATTTTTTTAAAGGATACGTACTGTTCTTTTAACTGCGTGTTTTCCTGCGTTTCTTCGTCTGAGGTTATCGCTTTGGTAAGGATGTTTTGAAGAAGCCTGGCTTTGGAAGCCATCATTTTGGCAAGCTTCTTTGAGGATTTAATTGTCTGTCCGATATAGGTACAGAAATTTTGAAGAAGGTTCTCGAATTGAGCAAAATTTTCAGGTAGAGGTTTTATCCGGTTTCCATCGATTTCAGCGATTTTTATTTCGTGTTGGAGTTTACCATTCAGGAAAAACTGGAACCATGTATAGTTGGTTATAATGAGGTTATCGAGTGCGTCTTTATACCGGGTGAATTGTTCTTTATACTGCTTTGCATTCAGGTCTTTACCAATGTCTTTAGCTTCGATGTAGCCAATAGGTATTTTTCCTTTTGTAATCACGAAATCCGGGTTTCCGCAATCGGTCACGTGTGAGGGTTCGTTGGTGATATTTACTTGAGGATTTAGTACTTTTATTAAATCTTCTAAATCATGTCTGTAAGTATGCTCGCTAGAGATACCGGATTTGTAGCGTTTGTTGAGGGTGGTGAGGTAGGATGTTAGGGGCATATAATTTATCTTAATAATATCATTTTCTTAACTTCTTTATCAAATCCATCAACACTCATCTTCGTAAAATATATTCCTGACGAAAACTCATTTACAGGTTGGCTGATTGTATATTCTCCAACATTTTTATCCTCATTTATTAAAGTTGAAACAAGTTGTCCTTTTACATTAAATAGTTGAATTTTTACTTTGCCGGGTTTGTTAATAGAAAAACTAACTGTGAGATTATTGATTTTTGAGCTAATGGGATTCGGATAGTTTGTAAGATTGAATTCTGATGATTGTACTGGTTCATCTATTGAAACACCTTGATTAAAGTAATATGCTCCCATATCTGCAATTGTTCCATCCGGGTCCAAAGGCGAAATTGGGTCTCCCGCATCAATACAGGGTGACATTGTATTATCTGGCGTTGGATAATTAGCCCAGCTGAGATGATAATCTCCATTGAGAGAATCTACAAATAAAGGATCTAATTGAATATTATAATATGCATCGCAACTATCCCCATTTGCATTAGTTGTTACATTGACTCCTATCGATGCGTTTACTCCAAAAAAATTGCCACCCTGGTTATTATAAAAATCAGAATATGTAATAGAATTTGTATTTCCATATA
>JACNFI010000210.1 GCA_014384665.1 Candidatus Cloacimonadota bacterium | reverse complement strand
CTCCTGAAACTGCATCCCAACTGAGATGAACATTACCACTCACTATCTGGATTTGAACATTTACTGGAGCTACGGGTGGAGCTGAAGAACTTACAGTTAAACTAACAGGAACAGTAATTGGAGATTCATCCGGGTCGTTGCTGGTTATGATTATATTTGCATTGTAAACACCTTCTTCAAGATCAGTTGAATCGAATCCGACCAGGATAATATCATCACCTGCACCAACAGCAACTGAACTGTTGACTGTCGAACCGCCATCGATAGTTACCCATTCCGGTCCGCTGGAAACAATATTAACGGAATAATCTTCTACTTCACCGTAAGTAGCATTATCACAAGGTCCCGGATATTGGGCATATCTTTCAACAACTCGCATTCGGGTTGAACCTAAAACAGCACTCATAGGAATTTCAATATTCATATCTAAAGTTGCATCGACTCCACTTCCAAGTTCATAAGATTCCGATTCAGCAAAAATTTCATCCTGATCCCAATCTATCCAAACTTTTACATATTCCGTCCAGATTCCTTCAGAATAAAAAGTAACGGAAAGATTATAAACTTCTCCCTGAGTGATATCAGTTGAGATGGAAGTATAATCACCATAACTTCCCGCACCTTCCGAAACGGTATTATTATTAATAGTATTGAAAGTTACATTTGAAATCCAATCATCATCTATATTCGAATAAGTGGAAGCGCAATAAGCCCTGGAAGTATAAAGATGTGACATATCGACGAATGGTTCCATAGTCGATTTTTCCAAAACAGGTTGTTGTGTTTGATATATAATTTGTTCTAAACCTAAATATAAATTTCTTCCAACATTTTCAATTGTTGCAGAATAATCGAGAGTTGCTCCACCTGAATTTCCAATATAAAGATTTTGAGAAGATGTTTGGTCTGGTTCTAAAGTTTCGGAAAATGATGAAGGTGAATAAGTTATATCAACAGGATTAGATGCTGTTAAATTAATTCCCGAATTCCAGGAATCTTCATCACAACTGATCATAGCATCAAAATGAATTGCATGGTTATCCGGAATAGAATTGGAAACTGTAAAAGTATAAGCATTAGTTCGTGTTACGGAAACATTAGGTGCAATCGTTCCGAATGCCTCACAACTATCAGTAAGAGTTATATATACATCGCTTTCAGACAAAGTCATATTCACATTTGTGGCAGGATCGTTCCCAACATTTTTTAAAGTAACTGTCAGGTAAACAGTTTCTCCAGGTTCGATAACATCATCGCCACCGGCACTGACAATATAACTTTCAATTGTAACATACGGACCTGCAAGAGTATTTACATTTACTGTTGTGATAACAGGTTGATATTGCGGTTTTGTAACGACAATATCGGCAGTTCCTGCAGTTGTGAAAGGAGTTATAGGAACATCTACAGAACCTGTTTCGTCAATTAGAGCTGCACCATAAAGAATTCCATCCATGGAAATTCCAACATAAGAACCTGCTTCAGCTTCAACATAGAAAGTTTCTGCTCCGATCGGTAAAATATCGTTGAAATTTACTGTATTGATCGAACCTTGAGTATGATAAATCACCAGAGAAGGATCACCGAGCGTATTGTATGCCTGCCAATAATACAGCGGACTCGAATGACTTGGATAACCTTGAATATCAACTTCTGTTACAGCGAGATTTCCAACGAAAATTATTGCATCCTGCGAAACATAATCACTCATAAAAGGACCATCATAAGCACCCCATGTTGTCTCTTCATAAGTAGGAACATATCCGTCATTATTTCCAACAATCGGAAAGGCACCGACTGCCCAATAAAAATCTTCAAACCAATATGAAGAAGGAGAAGAACCGATATAACCGACTGCTCCACCATTTTCCTTTCTCATCCAGGTTTCACCGATACATTCGGAATAACCGAAATCAGCAGCAAGACAGCAGTTTCCAATTGCGAGAGGATATTTTCCATTATTGGTAAAAGAGTTTACATCAGATTGTAATAGAGGAGGATTAGACCAAGTAGTTTGTGAACAATGTGCTGTGTAATTGATAAAACCGATTCCATCATCAACCGTATCATAACAGCCGGTATAATTTATAAGGTAGGAATGAACATCAGCATAACCGTGAGCAATATTAAAATAATTATTCGTTCCATAAGTAATAGTTGGCTGACCGACATTATGATTCCAGGTTGCATCTGCTCCGGCAATTAAAGTTACGTTATCGAGATAAGTGGGATCAGAAAATTCATATTTTTCATAATATAAAATTTTATCGATTTGACTTTGCAATTGAGTAGTATTTGTTGCGGACATTCTTCCATAATACATTTCCGGGAAATAATCTCCATCAACACTGCAATAGTACAGATCTGTCATTTTTCCGGAGGAAGAACCTGTTGTTGCCGGAATTTGACCTGTATCACCAACGAACAAGACAAAAGAGGGAGCTGGATCTTCGGGGGTTCCACTATTATATTGATCGTGAATATAGGTTTGAATTTGATTATAGGAAGTTCCAATTTCGTCTGTGTATGCAACGATTACATCGAAACCTTTTTTTGTTTTCCATTCAATAAAATCTGTTAGAGTGCTTTCAAACATTCTGTCTGAAACGATTAAATATTTCACAGGATAAGTTGTCAGATCAGGATGGTCGGGATAATCGTGGTCAACTCTGTAATTATCGATTCTTTGATAAACAGCTTCGAAATATGGGGAAGAGGTGGAAGCTTTAATATCTCTTGATAATTCAATGTCGCTTCCTGTGAAATTCACTTCAAGTTCGATCTCATTGTAAACTTGAATGATACCTGTAACAGGATTATAGTTTACAGGAGCAACAACGAGACGGGCTAATCTCATTCCTCTCATAACACCGAGAATTTCAACGGTTGCCAATTCAAAATCTGATAATCTATTAACAGAATAATAATCCTCATTATATTCAAATTCAACGGAAGAAATGTCCTCGATACTTTTGGGAAGTGATGGTTGAACTGGAATAATTGGATTATTGATCCCAAAGTCGCTTAAATTATATTCAGTTGTGGAATAATTCAATACATTAACCGATACTTCCGCTCCAAAAGGAATCTCGATCAGCTTTTTCACAGCCGGAAGTTTGGGCGTCCCGACTTCTCCGATATAATAAGTTTTTGGGATTATAATTTCATTAAATATCCCTTTTTGAGTTTCGACTTCAAAGCTGTTGATTCCCTCGAAAGTAATGCTCATACTCAATTTTCGATAGTCATTTTCTTGTAATCTAACTGTATTTTCTTTTGTTCCGAAATCAATATCATTAGTTTTCGCAAAAGATAAAGACACGATTAATATGAATAGTAAAACAAAACTGATTTTTTTCATAAAAAATTTACTGTTTATTTTTTTTATCTTACTTATTCCAATATTTTTTTTATTTCATAATCCTGAAATAATTCTTTTTGCTTTCCACCAATCCATCTAAATCACCGAGTGTAATATCTGGATGTTCTGCAAGTATTTTTAGTAAAGTCGGCATATCTCCTACATAAGCTGTGACCTGATAAAACATCTGATTATCAAAAAATGAAACACCATTATGGGTATAATTTAAATCTGTTGTATAGCCAAGAAAATAAAATACCGAATCTGGTGTACCACAATAATAGACAAGATAACAATCAACTACAAGCGGATTACCATGTATTGTTGTTGTAACTTCATCCCAATTTAGAGAAGCATTTACACTATCTACATTTATTGTTAAATTTTCTACCGGGGCTGGTGTTAATCCGCCTTCACCTGATAGATTTATAGCAAGAGTATCTTCATTATACGCATTGGAAACGATAAATAAAGTATCGTTGAATAATCCTTCAACTTGGGGATCAAACTCCATTTGTA
>JACNFI010000209.1 GCA_014384665.1 Candidatus Cloacimonadota bacterium | reverse complement strand
GAAAGAATTGAACCTGGATGGAACTGGCTCAATATTACAGGTCCACATAAATCTGGTAAAACAGAATTTTGTGTGGACCTAACTAAGGAGTTAAAAACATTCTACTTTGATTTTGAAAATGGCACTGTTGCATATCCTGGTAAGTTTATCACGATTGGTAGTATGGCAGAATTTCGTGAAAAGTTTGCTATGGCATCAGAATTAGCAGAATCAGAAACTCCAGATTTAGTTGTGTTAGACCCTATTGATGCTCTTGAAGATATGATTGTTGCAGATTATATGAAGGAGCAAAATATTGAAAATCTCGGTGAAATACCGTATGGTCAAGGTTGGGCGGATGTTCGCAATAAGTTACAAGAAGTAATACAGGCTTCAATGAGACTTGCTGCTTCTAAGCTTATAACGATTACACATGTTAAATTACAAATTTTAGGCGAAAAAAGAGGTAACATTACTTTCTTAGACATGAACTTAACTGGTAAAACTAAAATGTTTGTGCAAACAAAAGCCGATGGTCATTGTATATTCAAGAGAGTTAAAAATGATAATGGCGATAGCATACTTGCAGTTGATTTTGATGGCACATCAACAGACGAAATGTCATTTGCTGGTTCAAGATTTAAAAAGTTTCACGAAGTAACAACACCACAAGAATTAAAAGAACTAATCATTAAAACAACAAAAGGAGTATAATGGCACATTCAGCAAAAGTAGTAGACACACCGACAGGATGGACCCCTGGTAAATGTTACGGTTTCGTAATAACGGATGATGGTTCATACTATCGTGCTTTATTTGAAATCATAGAATCAGGAGACACCGCATCTTATTTATTTAACAATCCAATTAAAAGAATTGAGATTAATAAGCTAGCAATAGCTTGTGGAAAATCTGCAATACAGCAAGGTCAAGAGATTGAAATCCCTGATATAAAAGATACCGATAAGATGGGTTGGGATACAGAAATACTTGTTAAAATTAGAGAAAAAGGTGGCTACTTTAATGTAGTTGATTTTAAACCTGGAGATGGTAGCTTTAGAAAGAAAGGACCATTCTAATGAACAAATATTGTATATTGGCAGAAACAGTACAATCTAGAAGAAAAATCATTCCAGTAACAGACCTTGAAGTTCCACAAGGAGAAATGTATACATCCTTGTTTTATTATGATAACGAAATGTTGAAATATGTAAACGAACATGACACAGTATCTGGATTTAACGGCCAAGTATATAGTAGCTTTTTCATTCTTGATTTAGATGGTCAAAACTTAAAAGAAGTTATTGCAGATATGCAAAATTTCATAAACTGGTTAACTTCACAAAATTGTATATATTATATTTTCTTTTCTGGAAATAAAGGTTTTCATATATATCTTTCAACATATAATGTTGATTATCCTAAAGATAAACCTTGGAATGTATTACAAAAAATGTTTGCTACACAAATAAGTAAAACATTTCCAAAGTTAAGTAAGTATATTGATTTATCTATCTATGATAAAGTAAGAATATTTAGATTTCCATACTCTATTCATCAGTCAACTGGATATGAAAAGAATCTTATTGAATGGTTAGATTATAATGAAAACGAACCAATGAAATCCTTTGTTATAAATCATAGAAGAAAAGAAGATGTTATAAGAGAAATCTTTATTAAACCCATTGAAGATGGTGAAAAGATTTTCACTATTGAAGATACAATTGAAATTAAAGAAGATAAACCAATCAAAAGTTGTGAATATTTTGAATATGTATATGGTGAACCGTATTGTATAACCAAAATACTTAATACGAAAAATGTTAAAGGTGAAAGACATAAAATTGGATTGAGACTACTAGGTTATTGGTATGGTAAAGGATATACTAAAAAATTTGCAAGAAAGCTTCTTGAATCCTGGAATGAGGATATTGAAAATCCATTACATAGTTTAGAAATTGATAATTTATTGAAATACTATGAAACGGGATATAAGTTTCCATGTACCGATGAAGTTAAATCTAAATATTGTGTCCCAAGTTGTCAATTTTACAAACGAAGAGAATTACAAGAATCAAATATATTTACAGCAGAAGATTACTATACCAGATACCTTAAAGATAAGAATGCATCAAAAGATAATTGGATTTATCTTGGACATAAGTTTGATGGATGGAATCTATCTCCTATAAAACCTGGCTATGTAGTAGTAATAGCAGGTGGTGCTGGTAGTGGTAAAACAACCTTCATACTAAATATAATGGAATTCTTTCAACATATTAATTGGTTATTCTTTTCGCTTGAAATGTCAGGTGAACATCTTGTAGAAATGATGCTAAAGATGAAAAACATTGATGAAGAAAATCCTGACGACATAAAAAGATTTATAAATGAGATGGATCATATTATTACTATTGACAAGCCAGACATTAGTATTGACGAAATAGCTCATTATGTATCAATGGTTAATTCTTCACATGCTAAAATTAATGCAATTACTATTGATTATTTATCTTTATTACAATCAAAAGGACACAATCAAACCGAACGAGTTATTCAAATTTCAAGAACACTAAAGACAATTGCTAAAAAATTAAATGTAGCAATCTTTGTATTAAGTCAAGTTCCTAAAGATGAAGCTGGTGACGGTAATCTACCATTAGGATTAAACTCACCAAAAGATAGTGGTGAAGTTGTCAATCTTGCAGATGTACTACTTACTTGTTGGAGACCTAATATTGTAAGTAAAGAACCAGATGATAAATTTGTAGTTGCAGTTCCGAAGAACAGACATGGTATACCTGGATATAGAGTTGGACTTAATTTTAATGGTAGCAAATATCAAATTAGTTAGGAGCACAATGAAAAATAAAAAATTTACTCATATTGTTGCAGATGATTTAGCGCAATATACAATGAAGGTATATTGTAACGATGAGCCTTTAGAAGAAGATGAAATCTTTAATATTTGTATACGGCTTGTAACAATATTATTAAATAAGAATGGATGCAAAAATGGGTGATAGAAAAGGAACGAAAGAAGTAATATTTGAAGATGAAATTAATAATGAATCTGTTGCAGAACTAATTAATGTTATTGATAGCAATGATGATAAAAAACTAATAAAGATATATCTCACTACTACTGGTGGAAATCTTCATTCAGCACAAATTCTTATAAGATACATCAACAGAAAAGTTAAAGAAGGACAAGAGATTGAATTAGTGGCAACGTGGGAAGTAAGCTCTAGTGGTTTCTTTGTCTTATGTAAAACAGATTGTAAAAAATCATTTCTTGACGCTTGGTCTACAGTGCATATAGGAACAAATACTGTTGATTATAGAGAATCACTGAAACCAAAAAGTCAACAAAAATTCCTCCTAAAACACATAAAAAAAGTAAATGAGAAAATATTAGAAGCGTTCAAAGATATTGGACTGACTGAAAAAGAATTAAAAGACATCTCTGATGGCAAAGATATTATTCTTGAACATGACCGTCTGATAGAACTTTTTAATTGATCTCATCACCTCCTCCAATGTTAGTGGCAAGGGAGGGTCTCTATGGCTCTCTCTTGCTATCTTTATGAAAGAATAATTAAATAAAAATAAAAGGAGATAATATGTTTGTATTTATCATATATGAAAAAGATGGTTATGATGGAGAGCGTGTAGGAAAAGTATTTGCAGAAGAAAAAGATGCTGTTAAATATGTAATAAAAAACATTTTCGGTGAAAATCCGTTTTATAAAAACCAAACGAAAGCAGAACAAGAAAAAATTGCATTAAGACATATTGAAAAACATTTTGTATATAATAAATAGAAAGGAGATATATGCGACTATACGTAACGGCAGATTGGCATATAAACCATAAGAACGCAATTAAATATTGTAACAGACCGTTTG
>JACNFI010000208.1 GCA_014384665.1 Candidatus Cloacimonadota bacterium | reverse complement strand
AGTTATGGATTCATTTAAAATGAATTAATGAAATTGAAAGAAATCACGATATTCCACTTTCATCCCGGCGCAGAACAGTATTATAAAGACTGCGGTTTGTGGCAGGAATAACACAATAAGAAAAGTTAAGTTTTTTAATTAGTGAAATTCAAGATTCGCAGTTGTAATGAAAAATCTTGCTAAGTTTATTATCCTTACAAATATTGTATCTGTATTTTTTAGTAAAAATTATATAATAAAAAAATAAGGATATTACATAGATTAATAAAATGACAAAAATTAAAGACATCCCAAAGGTTAATAGACCCAGAGAAAGATTTTTAGAAAAGGGTTCCAATAGTCTGTCCAAGAGCGAACTTCTTTCAATTCTTATTGGAAGCGGAATCAAAGGAAAAAATGTTAAGAAACTTTCCGAACAGATCATAAGAAAATTTGGTAATTTATTTCTGGATATAACTGTTGAAAACTTACTTGAAATTCAAGGAATTGGGAAAGTAAAAGCCCTTCAAATAGTTGCAGCAATTGCTTTAGTTAAACGATTTTATGATGAACGAAAATCTACAGAAAATATTATCTTATCTGCCACAGATGTAATTGATTTATATAAAGAATTAAAAGATAAAAAAAAGGAGTATTTAGTTTGTCTTTTCTTAGACGCACGAAATTCGCTCATTAGTAAGGAAGTTATTTCAATTGGAACTCTAGATAAAAGTATTATTCATCCAAGAGAAATTTTTGGACCTGCCATTGAATTAAGATCTGCCAGCATTATTCTTTTACATAATCATCCTTCAGGTGTATCAAATCCAAGTAATGAAGACTTAGTAATAATGCATAAAATTGTTGAAGCTGGTAAATTGTTGGGCATAAATGTTATTGATTTTATTATCATTGCAAAAGACAACTCATATAGTTTTTTTAACAGCTTACAAAAAGAGAAAGATCAAATAGTTAATTATATCTCTGACGGTATTCAATTGTCTTTATTGGACTTATTAGAAATTGAAAGACCTTCTTATAAGCCGTTGATTAAAAAAAGTCCAATTGTTTTTAGGAATTCCATCCCTGAAATTCCAACCACAACTTATGGAACATTTTCTATCTTTAAATATCCTGCTAAATTTATACCGCAGGTAATAGCTTATGCTTTAAAGGAATATGCAAGAAATGGTATGGAAATATTTGATCCCTTTGCTGGTTATGGGACTGTAGGCTTAGTATCAAGAATTTACGGTTATAATTATGAATTATGGGATTTAAATCCAATGATAGAGACAATTCATAAAACTGCTTTGCTTTCAATTCCCAAAATTGATGTTTCAAAAATAATCAAAGATATTAAACAATCAAAAAAAGAATTTATTCCGAAATGGTCAAATATCAATTATTGGATTCCAGAACAGTTTTTACCTTTAATATCAAAAGCTTGGGGATTTGTTCACTCTCAAAATGATGAAATAAAATACTTACTTACAATTCCTTTACTTAAAACGACTAGATATTTTTCCCATAGTGACGAAAAAATTCATAAGCTATATAAATCAAAATTTTCTAAACAAAAGATTAAAAAACTCTTTAGAGAAGATTGGGAAACTAAATTTTATAATATGTTAAAAAGAGAAGTTACAGTACTTATCATGAAGATTCATGAATATAGTAAGTTAAATCCCAAAGAAGTAGAAAGTAAAATAATCGCAGGGAGCGATATATTTGACAATAAACTTGAATCAAATAAAAATATTTTAATTACATCTCCTCCATACTTACAAGCGCAAGAGTACATTAGATCAACAAAACTAGAATTATTCTTTTTAGGTTATGAAGAAAAATATATTAAACAATTAGGTAAAAAGGAAATACCATATAACCATGTTAAGGGAATTGACATTTACTCTGAAAAGTATTTCCATTATAGAGAAAAAATACAGGAAGAACATCTAATAAAATTATATGATAGATATTTTCATTCTACTCTTAATATCTTTCAAACATTAGGAAAAAATATTACGGATTATATGTTTATTTTTGTTGGATCTGCCAAGATAAGAACAACTCCAATACCGATTGACGAAATAATAATAGAACATCTGCATAATTTTGGATGGATGCATGAAATAACATTAGTTGATAAAATAGTTTCTAGAGTAATGTTTCAATCTAAGATTAATCCAGCCTCAAAAAATGAGGATAGCAGAATTAGAACAGAAAATTTAGTTATACTAAAAAGGGGTTATTAAATGTCTCTTATTTTAAAACAGAATAAAGATGAATATAATTTATACTTTTCTTATTTAAAAGCAGTTAGTGCCCTATCAAGACTATTTGGTGATTCAAATGTTCCATACATTTACTATCGTATCGCAGAAAATATCTTTTGTAAGTCTTTTAATGCTCACAACTTATCAAGAACTGATTTGGCATATGATGCAATAATCGGCAAAATAGGAATTGGACTTAAAACTTTTATATCACTTAAGGGAAATTCTTTAGAAAAAATTGCTGAATTTGATAAATTAAGTTCAGAGCTAAGAGATTTAAGTGTTAACGATTTAGTATTAAAATTATCTAATCTAAGAAATGAACGCATTAATTTTGCAAAAAGGAATTATGGGTTAGAAAAGGGAATCTATCATTGTGTTGCAAGAAGAGAAAATTTAATTCAAGTTTTTGAAACAAAATATGACTATATTTATTCTGATTCAATAAAAATTACTAAGAGATATAAATCTGGAATACATTTTTCGGATGGCGTAAATACATATACATTTAATTTTGCAAAGAGCACATTATTTAAAAGGTTTTATACTCCAGAAAATTCAATAAAGATTCAGATTCAAATACTCGATGATCCTTATAGTGCTATTTTAGAATTGTATCAAAAAGGATTAGTTGTTAGAAAGATATTCGAAGTTCCAGGAGTAGATTTTATGATTCTTCCTCTATATTCACTAAGATTAAGTCGAGGTGAGGAGAAGGTCATTCCTGAAAAAAGTGGATTAAACCAATGGAACGCTGGGGGTAGGGAAAGGAATTTAGGAGAGGTTTATATTCCAATACCAGCGATTATTCATAGAAGTTTTCCTCTCTTTTTCCCACCCAGAGACGTTTTGTTTAATTTACATATTCCTACTAATGAAGTCTTGTCAGCAAAAATTTGTCAGGAAAATAATAAAGCATTAATGACGAATCCGAATAAAGCTTTATCGGACTGGTTATTAAGAAAAGTTTTAAAATTAAAGGAAGGTGAGTTGTTGACTTATTATAAATTGAAAATATTAGGAATTGATAGTATAAGATTACAAAAAATTGATAGAAATAATTATAAAATTGATTTTGCAAAAAGTGGAAGTTTTGATGATTTTAGAGAATATTTAAACTAATTCATTCTAAATAAAAGATGTAAATTGAAAGGAAAAAACTCCGGATGAAAAAGAAATCCAAAAAATCAAAACAGAAGATTCCAACCCTTGATCATGACCCGTATTTAATGCGGATTGATAAAGGTGAAAAACTCTATAAATTATTTTTCTTTCGACCCATTGCCGGCAGGCAAAATCATTTCGAGTATAGGATCATGACCAAAGAGAAAACCAATGGTTTGCTGGAAATGGTGAGTTATAATTTTAAAATTGTGGATGGTGTCCCGCAAAAAAGCTCAATAATGCACTCTCCGGAAATTCCTAAAGATAAAATGAATGAGGTTATTCAGAATATGAGAATAAGCACAAATACTTCAGAGGGAGAGTTTGAAGAATTAGACCTTTCTATATTTGAAACTTTAGAAGAACAGATAGATTTTTTGCAGAAGAAAAATAGAGCTGATACAATGTATATTTCGTGAGAAAAGAAAAAAAGGAAAACACCCCTTCCACGCTCCTTTATACTTTATTAATGATTAACCCTGTTAAATAAATCGAAGATTTAGCTTTGCTATTTCACAGGGT
>JACNFI010000207.1 GCA_014384665.1 Candidatus Cloacimonadota bacterium | reverse complement strand
TTTTATTCATAAAATTAAACTATTTTAAATCCTTAATAATTTTCATGCTCCTTTGCCTGCCCCGTTAAATCTTTTCCTATTTAATGGGGTGTCCCGAGTTTCTTTCGGGACATGTAGGTTTCATATGAAAACACCTCACCGCAGAGACGCAGAATACACAGAGATAATTTCTATTTCTTCTTTGATTATCCTTTGTTTCAGCCTTTGCATATGATTTTTATGCTCCTTTGTGCCGATATATCGGCATGAATGGTTCATCTGAAAATAGCCTACAGATTACACACCCCGTCATTTCGCCACCGATCCAATCGGGGACGGAATGCCACCCCTCTCCCGCCAGAAGACGGACAGGCAAGAGGGGATTTTTTTGTATTCCCCTCTAATAAGAGGGGAAAAATTCGCCAAAGGAGAATTTAGGGGTGTGTTATTTTTATTCTCCTTTGTGTCAACTTGTTGACATGAATGTTTCATAATTAAACATTATGTTCATTCTAAAAACCCCTGAAGGGGTTAAATTTGGGTTCTTTACCTTTCATCCCACCCAGTAAAACTGTGGACTAACATTATGCTACTTCGGAAGTTATCAGGTTAGATGCCCACAACTTTAGTGGGTGTTTATTCATGTCTTTGTAGAAAGCTATACAAATTGTTGCAAAAATCTCAAATCATTTTTAAATAATATCCTTATATCAGGAATTCTATAACGGAGCATAGTTATGCGGTCAATTCCTAAGCCAAAAGCAAAACCAGTATATTTTTCTGAATCATATTTAACCTCTTTTAACACATTTGGGTCAACCATTCCAGCCCCACCCATTTCTAACCAGCCAGTATTTTTACATAATTTGCATCCTTTACCATTACAATTTATACACAAGATATCAATTTCAGCACTTGGTTCAGTAAATGGAAAGAAGTGAGGTCTAAAACGAGAATGTATTTTTTCACCAAATAATCGTTTTACAAAAGAATCCAGAGTGCCTTTCAAATCAGCGAATGTAATACCAACATCAACTACTAATGCTTCAAACTGGTGAAAAATAGGCGAGTGTGATGCATCTGGTTTATCATTACGATAGCATCTTCCTGGTGCTATTATACGAATTGGTGGTTTATATCTCTCCATTACATGAATTTGCACAGGTGAGGTTTCTGTACGAAGTAGCATCCCATTTTTTAGATAGAAAGTGTCACTGAGATTCCTTGCTGGATGCCATTCTGGTGTATTTAATGCATCAAAGTTATAATACTCGGTTTCAATTTCTGGCCCTTCTACAATTTCAAAACCCAAGCTTATAAAAATATTTTCAATCTCTTCCCATGTTTGAAATAAGGGATGTTTAGCACCAATCTCAGTCGGTCTGCCAGGAAGGGTAATATCAAATGCTTTTTGTGGCTTTGACTTTTTTCGTTTTAAGATTTGAAGAGCTTCTTTCCTTGAAGAAATTTGATTCTCTATTTCTTTTTTAGTTTTGTTTAATAAATTACCAATTACAGGTCGCTCTTCCTTTGAAAGTTTTCCAATTTGACTTAACAAGAAAGATATTTTGCTTTTTCTACCCAAGAATTTTATTCTAAGGTTTTCAAGTTTACTTAAATCTTTACAAGTCAGTATTTCTGTCAGGGCTTGTCCTCTTAAATTCTGAATTTCTTCTGTCATTGTAATTACATTTTTTCAAGTTTCTTCTTTACAGATTTTACAATTGATTGAAAAGTTTTTGGATTGTTAACAGCCAGTTCAGAAAGCATTTTTCTGTTTAGTTCAATTTTAAGTTGTTTTAATCCATAGATAAACCGATTATAGCTCAATTCATGTTCACGAACAGCAGCATTAATTCTAATTATCCACAATTTTCTAATATTTCTTTTTTTTGCTTTACGGTCGCGATATGCATATTGCCAGCCCTTTTCAACGGCCTCTTTAGCAGCACGATAAAGTTTTCTACTTCCCCTATAACCCCTTGCATGTTTTAAAATCTTTTTTCTTCTTTTTCTTGATGACACTTGATTTGTTACTCTTGACATAAGTACTCCTTATTAAGTCCTAAATTCTAATGGCTGAAGCCGTCATAATGCTTCGCTGTCAAAACGCTTCGCTGTCATAATGCTTCGTTGTCAAACCGCTTCGCCGTCATAAGCACCTTCGGTGCGTCATTATGTCATTTGACTATTTTTGACGAGCCGAAGGCTAATTTGACGCTACGAAGTAGCATTTGACAATTTATGACAAGCCGAAGGCTAATATAGAGTTTGATGTTATTTATACTCCTAACATACTTTTTACCCTTTTCTTATCAGCGTGTGAAACTAATCCCCCTTTTCTAAGATTTGCTTTTTGTTTTGCTGATTTTTTGGTCATAAAATGACCCCTATATGCCTTATTCCTTTTTATCTTTCCACTTCCAGTTTTACTAAATCTTCTTGCAGCGGATTTTCGTGTTTTTATCTTTGGCATTGATGCTCCTTTAGAAATATTTTTCCTTAATATTTACTTTATGTGAATTAAAAAATGATTAAAGAGCATTCAGGTAATTCCTAATTTATTTTTATTGATTTTTTTGCACTAATATAAGCAATCAAAAATCTACCTTCCATCTTTGGTTTGTTTTCAAAAATACCAAACTCTTCTAAATCTTTCTCTAATCTTTCTATTAGATTATAACCAAATTCCTTGTGAGTCATTTCCCTGCCCCGGAATTGTATTGTAATCTTTACTTTATCACCCTTTGTTAAAAATTCTATGATATGTTTCAGCTTGAAATTATAATCATGTTCATCAGTTCTGGGACGGAACTTAACTTCTTTTAAATGAATAGAATGTTGTTTCTTTTTTGCTTCTTTTGCTTTCTTGGATTCTTCAAATAATAATTTACTATAGTCAATAATTTTACACACAGGGGGATTTGCCTGCGGTGCAATCTCAACTAAATCTAAACCAAATTCTTTTGCTTTTTCCAAAGCAATATTTATTGCCACAATCCCTAATGGTTTTTTATCTGGACCTATTAGTCTAACCTGAGGGACTTTTATTTGATAATTAGTCCTTTTTCGTGGCTGTCTTTTCTGACCCCGATGCCATCGTGAATACTTTTTACTTATTGCTATTCTTTACCTCCATTAAAAAAGTGAGCAACTGTGACTCACCTGTTTCAAATAATTTTATTTAACCTTATCAGCAGCTTATTGCGCTATAAGGTAGAACGCACAGTTCATTTTTTATTTAATTGCAACTTATAAAAGTGTTACAAAAAGCGTCAAGAATTTTTTTTTGAAACATCGTGAAATTTCATTAACGGAGAATCAAATTTTCTGACATTCTGTTTTACCTCTTTTAGAAAAACTAAAGGAATTAGACCTGCAAAATTGATTATTTCAATGAATTTCTACTACAAACTGTCATTCTGACCCGTTCAGGCTCGACTGAACGAGACTAAGTAAAACGAAGAATCTCATAATGGTCACCGATTCCTGAGCTCGTCAGGAACGGGCTTAATCGAGGATATGAATTCGAGTTAGAGATTCTTCATCCCGATGAATCGGGATTCAGAATTACATCTGCCTGGCTCAGTGCCAAGACGGGTAATTTATATTTTGCTATTTCGCAGAACTTATAAAACAGAAATAAGAAATAGTAGAAAGAATAATGAGAGAGGTGAAATTCCGAAATAAACTGATTAGTTTAAATTTTTTGAGTATTACAAAAGGAAAATAAAAAATTTGACAAAAATTTATAGAAAGTTTAAGTTTAATATTAAGAAGGTTGTAAGAATATTTTTATTATGTTTAACTTATTAAAAGACATTAAACATGGGTTCTGCAAAATTGCACTCTCATGTCATTCCAAACGCTCACAGATGTCATTCCCGACCCCGATCCCCAATTTAATTGGGGAGAATCCATATAGAGGGAAGACGCAGTAAAAGACAGGTTGTAAGGAATGGATTCCCGT
>JACNFI010000206.1 GCA_014384665.1 Candidatus Cloacimonadota bacterium | reverse complement strand
CGAAATATATTAGATATTGATATTGCAATAATATAGAAAACTATAATTCTTAATATTCGTGAATTTTTCATTTATCTCCTTTTTATATTGCCCATAATGTTCTCTCGTGATGCGGAATCGGAACGATCCCAACAGAAAGCGAACAAACCAAAGTTTGAATACGTCAGCTGACGGATCAGCCGGGACGGACAGATAAACCTACCCGCAGAGGTAATGTTCAGCGTATTATTTTTTTTTAATCATCTTAATGATAAACAATCTAAAAACCCGATTTTTTACCTGTTTCTTTTATTATATTTTCTAATCTCTTTTGTTCCTTTTTTAACTTCTTCTGATTTACATCTTTTACAGGTAAACCAGCAATTGCTATTAAAGCAATAATATTAAAAAATAAACCACCCAAAAACCATAATGTCTTATCATACCCTTTTTCACTTGCTAATTTACTTGAGAAAAAACCTACAACAATTCCCATCAGTACTAATAAACCAAATATAGATTCCATTATTACTCCTATCTATTTTCTTTTAAAATAAAATTTCTATCATTTTAAACTTATACTATTCTCTTTATTTTGCTTAATGTTCTAGCGTATTGCGGAATCAGAATGATACCGCCCAGCTACGAATAACCAAAGGTTTGAATCGAAAGATTCAAGCAGTAACAGACAGATAACCCAACCACAGGCACGATGTTATGAGAATCAAAAAAGTTACTCATTCTTACAAAAAATCTTTTTGATAGAAAATTGATTTATGTTGAACATTTTTATCTTTATATTTTTTACCTACTAAGTTTACTGCGTTGACAAAATATACAAGAGCTGCTTTTACAATACCAAATAATTTTAATGTGTCCTTGTAAAGTTCGCTATCTTTAATTTGAGAATTATCTTCTGGGTTTTCAGTTAAATCTAAATAGCTATGAGTAATTTTATTACGTATTATTCTAAGATTATTGTAAATACCACCTTCATTAAAATCATTAGAAAGACTGTATAAAGCCATAAATTGATAATTATTACTCTTTATAACTTCATTTTTAATTTGATCGCAATGAATATCTGAAAAATAAACAATTTCTTTTTCTTTTTCAAAATAGTAGAAAACTAAATATGCAATTTTATCCAAGATGTTGTATAGTTTAGAAAAACTAGTCTTAAGAAATCCATACTGGGTAGAATTTTTTATATAATCCAAAGAATAAAAATAATTTGTTAAAACGTCATTATCTACGTAATCCCCATTGTTGTAAAACCATAATAGTTTTCTTGCTACGGAGTTATCTTCATAAATTTGATTTAATATTTTGAAAGAAAAAAATATTTTCTTGGGGAATCCATTATATTTATTCAATTCTTCTTCATCTATTTTTTGTGCATTTACTACATATTTTGGATATAGAGTATCACGATAACCTTGTTCACAAAGCTTACATCCAAAACATAAATTTAAAAATAATTTGTTTTTTTTATAAAATTGTAATTCATCTGATGCTGACACTACTTTTTCTTTGGATTCTAAAATCTCTTTTATCGCTCTTTCATTAATACTACACTTTAATTTTTCAAGCTCTGATTTCATTAATTTGATGATATTTGGACCACCAACTTGTATTGTATTTTTTTGTAATATTGCTTTTTCAAGTAGTTCAATTGCTTTTAATAATAACTCTGGATTTTTTTTTGTTAACTTGTAATAATAAACAATTGCTAATGCTTTATTACCTAAAGCCATACCAAAATTTGGATGGTTTTCTAATACTTTATCATATAATAGAATTGATTCGTAATTTCTACTATATTTGTCTAAAATATTTGATAAATTAGTCATAGCAGATGGATATGATTTACTGTTTATTGAAATTTTAAAATAAAACTTTGAAGCCTCTCTGTAAGAATCAGTATTTATTAATGATTTTATTTTAGGTGGATAACCTAATTTTATGTCTTCCCTATCAGTTATTGAAACACCAAGATTATAATGAAATTTATTTAAAAAAGAATCAGTTATTTTTTTATCCTTCAATTTTTGATTTAGCCTTTTGATAGAATATGAAATCAGATCAATATCCTTTTTTAGATGCCCAATATTTGCTATAGTTCCATCAATATTACTACAATAATTTAAATCGTTGGAGTATTTTTCATCGAGATCTCCAATTTTCTTAAAGATTTCGTCTTTCGTAAAACTAACACTATTTTCTTGAAACTTCTTGAGTTCAAGTATTGTTTTATTCACAAATATTCCTTTTATTGTTTCTCATTTAAATTCCCTCAACCACCTCAATTTCCTCTTTAGTTAAACCGTAAAGCTCATAAACCATTTGATCTATTTCATTGTCGGTTTTATCAATTTGCTTTTGCAATTCATTAATTTCATCTTTGTAATTATTAAAATATTCTTCAAATTCATCTTGTTGCGAGAAAGTTAATTTTACCTTTTTCTTTTTTAATTCAGAAATTAAAGTCTTGAAATCGAAATCGTAAAATGCTTTCATTTTGTTGCTGAAATTTTCAATCACAAAATTAGTTTCAAGTCGATGAAGAAATTTATTTACCTTTTCTTGTTTTTGTTTGTTTAAAGAAAGCATTATATCGGCTTTTTCAATAAAGGGTTGTTGCTTATTATAGCTTATAAACATTAATGGTAAAGATTCAATATTGCCCGATTTCATAATTGGGAATGTGTCTCTATTATCACTAAAAATTTGTTGGAAATAGAAATTAGTTAATTTTGAGTTCAAAATAGTAAGTAAAAAGTATAGGTTAACTTTATTATCAATTAATTCTATACTACAAGCTGTGTTAATAACGTAATGTTGATGATTATCATAACAAAAAGTTAATTTTTTACCAACGAATTTAGAGATTAATTTTTCATTCAGTAAAAAAATCCTTTCATCTCTTGGTCTGTCTAATAATTCTGAAACATAATAAACAAATTTTTTATTTCTTTTTAAATAGTATCTTTCAACTTCACTTCCAGAGATTATTGGTTTGTGCAAATTTGTTTCTTCTATTAATGATAGATATTTTTTATCATCTCCAGTAGTTAAACCTCTCCAAACCTTAGCATACTTACTAACCTTATCAATTCTACTTAATTTCTTCAATAATGGTATTGATTTTTTATTAATATTAATCAGATATTTAGAATCTTCTGTAAAATTAATTATTTCCGATAAATTTAGCTTATAACCATCAATATAATTCAACAATTTTACATTGATTATTTGCTTCGATCTTTTAGTATTTCTATATGTAGTAATAACTGTTTCAACACTTGCATCTTCAAAAGCTGATTCTGATTTAAAAAATTCTTTAATCGAACTATGTTTAACAAGTAATGTTCTTAATTTTTGTGAATATTCATTTGTAAGAAATGTATTAGGAGTAATCTGAGATATCAAGCCACCCTTTCTGGAAAGTTTTAAACCTAATTCTAAAAACAAAATATAAGTATTTATCTGTTGTGATGATGCTTCGAAATTATTTTTCAAATATGTAATTGATTTTTTATCATACTGAAATCCTCCTACCCATCTACCTCCTTTAACAACAACATACGGTGGATTTCCAATCACAACATCAAAACCACCATTTTGCATAATTTCAGGAAATTCTTTATTCCAGTCAAAAGCTTTGTCACCAGCAATTTCAGGATCATCAATTAATGAATTACCACATTTTATATGATTACTCAAATCTGTTAATTTTCTTCCTTTTTTTGTAGTTTTCAACCAAAGTGAAAGTTTAGCAATTTCAACCGATTCCTCATTAATATCCACTCCATAAAGATTGTTTTCCAAAACTGCCGTATCAATATCAAAAGCAAAATATTGCCCTTTTCGCAAATCAGTTTCGAGATCGATTATAAAATTATGCTCATCAATCAGAAAATTTAAAGCTTGATTAAGAAATGCTCCGCTTCCGCAAGCTGGATCAAGAATTTTAAGAGATA
>JACNFI010000205.1 GCA_014384665.1 Candidatus Cloacimonadota bacterium | reverse complement strand
GGAATACATAATATTGTCGTTTCTGTTAGTGCCTGAATATTGGTAATTGACTTTTTTTCAGGCGATATACTTGAAGTAACAAAATCATTTTTTTGTAAAAAGTGTTTATTCCACTCTTCACCTTTGTCGTTTAGATAATATATTCTCAAAATACCATTACAAACAAATCCTAAATCTCTTGTTAATTGACCTTCTTTTGAGAAATGGTCTTTTTTTTCAAGTTCTTTGGTATAGAATAATGGTTCAAGTTCTGACCAACATTTATTTCCCAATTGATGAATTTCATCTATTGATTTTTTGAATTCTTTTATTTCATTTTCTGTTGGTTTCATACTCTATTTCTCGTCTGTTCTGCTTGCAGGTAACGGCTCGCATAAACGCAGTGTGGGCGTTTAGTCCACACTGACGTTTTATGCTTTGTTGGGTGTCGTATTCATTTTTAAAATTACTTTGCCTTTTGCTCTTTTTGATTCAATATGCTTTTGAGCTGCTTTAATTTCACTGAAATCAAAAATTTTGTCAATAACTGGCTTTATCCTACGGGCACTAATTTTTTCATTGAACCATTTTAAATACTTTTTATTTGACTTTACATATATCATTTTTGCTTTTCTCCTTCTAAATAGATTAAAAAATTGCTCTTTAAAAATAGCAGGCTTTGGAACTGTTGTAATATATCTGCCCTTTGATGTTAATATTGAAACTACTTTACGGAAACTCAAATTGCCAAACACGTCATAGATTATATCAAATTTGGTATCTAATTCCAGTATGTTTTTTTCCTCATATGAAATTGTATTATCCGCACCCAAGGATTTACAAAATTCTAAGTTTTTTGAACTTGAAATTGTAGTTACTTCTCCACCTATTTCCTTAGCTATTTGAATGGCTAATGTCCCTACTCCTCCGGAAGCACCATTAATTAGAATTTTTTTCCCTTGACTTAAATTTCCAATATCTCTAATAGCTTGTAAGGAAGTTTGCCCAGCTAAGGGAATTCCTGCCGCCTCTTCAAATGAAATATTTTCCGGCATTTTGTATAATTCGCCTTCTTTGACATTTACATATTCAGCACAACATCTACCTCTCCAGCCATTTATCATTCCAAAAACTTTATTTCCTTTTTTGTAGCTACTTTTATTTGGGTCTTCAATTATACCTGAAAAATCAAATCCAATTGGTTGAGGAAATCTCCTTCCAATTAATAGTTTAAATTTTCCTTTTCTTATCAAAACATCTTTAGGATTTAATCCCGCAGATTTAACTTTTATTAATACTTCATCAGTTGAAAGTTTTGGTAATTCAGTTTCGATAATCTTTATTTTTTCTACGTCCCCAAATTGTTCGTTTATTGCTATTTTCATTTTTTTCTATTTATGACACCCAACGCGGGGTTAGCATTCTACAACAACTCTTTCTTTAATTGATTAAAAAATTCAATCCCCAATCGCTGTCTATCTTGCATGTCAGCAGAATATATTACTGCTTTATTAGGTGTTCTATGAACACACCTTAAACAAAATTCGCAATTATCTTTTCTGTACTTTGGTTTATTATCAACCATTTCCCAACAATTTCTTGGGCAATCAATTTCTTCTCCATTCCAGCGGTCAGATACTAATCTGATGTTCGGTATAAAATCTCTATCAAATTTTCTGGCTGTATAGAATTTATTAGGGAACCAATCCAGGGGAGCATACCATTTGTAAAATGGAATTTTTACTTTGGGATTGCCTGTTTGAATTAGCCTGTCAATTTCTGCAACAGTATTAATGATTTTATCTTTAATATTGGATTCATATTTATACATCATCTTTATAAAAGTTGGAAACATGAGACTTGCATCAGCCGCTGGACTTCTAAAACCTGCAAAACCAACTGTGCGAATATTCTTACCTAAAAGGCTTTTAGCAATCATTCGCAAATTATTACCCACATATAATCCGTAAGTTGCAAATAAGAAGATATTTTTAGGTTCTGGTTGATACGCTATTTTATCAACAAACTCTGAAATGGTTTTTGGTGGGTAACAATGATGTGTTGGTGTTCCAATAATAAGAAAGTCATATTGTTCAATATTCCCAGTATCTGTTTCAACATCAATATCCAACAAATCAATTTTATAGCCACAGTCTTGTAGCCTTATCTGTAAAACTTCAGCAACGGTTCTTGTGCTTCCAGCACCAGAATAAAATGCAAGTAATATTTTTTTGTCTGACATGTTTCTCCTATACTATTTCTGAATGCTAACCCTTGTTATACGCCCCGACGACTGAAAGGAGGAGAGCGCAGCGTGGCTTGAGTTCAAAAAATATTTTTCGTTCTTATTCATTCAGATAGGCTTTCCTCAATTCTTAATAAATTTGCACCACAAGGGCATTTCCTTTGGTCATTTTTTAAAACTCCTTATTTGAATATTTTTTTCATGATTTTTAATGTTATTTTATTAAATGGTGGAAATCTTTTTGGTATTTCAAATAGTGTAGTATTTTTGAAGATACTCTTTGTGTTTGAAAAAGTATCGAAACTTGCCTTGCCATGATATTTTCCAAACCCACTATTTCCAACTCCCCCAAATGGTAAATTTTCATTTACTATGTGTAGAATCGTATCGTTGATGCAAACACCGCCTGAAGAAGTTTTAGATAAAATATTATTCTGAATTTTTTTATCCTCTGAAAAAATATAGAGTGCCAATGGTTTCGCTCTTTTATTTATAAATTCAATTGCTTCATTTTCATCAGAATATTCTATAATTGGCAAAATTGGACCAAAAATTTCTTCCTGCATAATTTGTTTATTTTCAGCATTTTCTACAATGGTCGGTGAAATAAATTTAGTAGTTTTATTAGTTTTTCCACCAAAAATAACTTTTACATCTTTAAGATAATTTTCCAATCTTGAAAAATGTTTGTCATTTATTATTCTTGCAAAATCCTGTGCATTTTCCACTTCCTCACCAAAAAATAAATCTATTTTTTCTTTTAATTTTTCAATAAGTTTGTCTTTTATGTTTTTATCAACCAACAAATAATCTGGAGCAATACAGGTTTGACCAGCATTTAAAAATTTTCCATACACGATTCTATTTGCTGTTTTTTCAAGATTGCAATTTTTATCAACAACACAAGGACTTTTCCCCCCAAGTTCCAATGTAACTGGAGTGAGGTTTTTACTTGCTGCTTCCATTACAATTTTTCCGACATATTCTCCACCAGTGAAAAAGATATAATCAAATTTTTCTTTTAATAATTTTTGAGTTTCTTTGGCTCCACCTTGCACAACTTTAATATATTTTTTATCGAAATGTTTTTCTAACATCTCTTGTATTATCAGTGCTGTGTGAGATGAAATCTCTGATGGTTTAAGAGTTACACAATTTCCTGCAGAAATTGCTCCAATTAGTGGTGAAATTGAAAGTCCAAATGGGTAATTCCATGGAGCAATTATTAAGACGTTGCCAAGAGGCTCTTTTTGGATAAAAGATTCTGCTAATGGAAACATCATCCAATTAGTATTTACTTTTTCAGTCTTTGACCATGATTTCAAGTTTTTAATATGAAGTGATAATTCATGCAAACAAAATCCAATTTCTGTTGTGTATGCTTCAATTTTTGATTTCCCTAAATCCTTATACAAAGCTGTAGATAATTTATCTTCAAATTCTAAAATAGCAGTCTTTAATTTTTTTAACTGCTTGATTCTAAAGTTTGTGTCTTTTGTTTTGTGTGATGTAAAAATTGTTTCCATATTATTTCCTTAAAGATTAAAATTTATAAATCTATTCATTTTCGTAACGCAGTGGAGAAAGTACATTCTATCCCCCTCTTGTATTTTAGAAAAAATCAAATTTATTCCTTATTTTAAAAGCCTATCAAAATATCCTTAATTTCTAGAACAATATTTTTTGAATTGCGTATAACGGTTAGTATAAGAATAGTAGCCGACTGCGTGGCACTTTCCTGTCAAATTG
>JACNFI010000204.1 GCA_014384665.1 Candidatus Cloacimonadota bacterium | reverse complement strand
ACATATTGTTAGTCTTTGCATAGGATTGCATTAAGATCAAGCCAAGTAAAAGCAATACATCAGAACTTCCTATAATAATAAATGCTTTTCTTGAACTTTCTGCTGCGACCTTTCCCTTCAATAATCCAAAGAGATAAACCACTAACCCGGAAAGCCCCCAAAATATAAGGAATGCTATTATATTAGCACTAACTGCTACCCCATTACAAAATCCAACTGTCAATGGAAAAAGAAGGAAAAATTTACTTTCAAACTCTGATTTGACATTCTTCAAAGAGTAAATGAGGATAATTAAACTCAGAATATTTATGAAAAGCAGGATAAAGTTGGATAGAGCATCATTTTTCAAAATCGTTTCATTTAAGAATGAAAAGCTAAGCCCTCCAATTATGAATATTCTAATACTAAAATAAAGAGAGGCAAGAATACCAGCAAGGGTTAGAATCTTTTTTAGAACTTTGGGGACAAAAATATTAACAATCGCAACAATGACTGGAACCAGGATTACTAAAACCAAATAATTATTCCACATTTATTTACCTTTTCTTATTTAATTTTGACATATTAAAGAAGCTTACTTTGGAGTGCGAAAACAAGTCCCGATTGAATCGGGACGAACTTTTCGTCCCGACCAGTCGGGACTGAAAGTTCGTCGTCCTGATAAATCTGGACTCCTCGTTTCAGCACTCCGAATCATAATTCAAAAATTCTCTCTAAAGGAGATACCCCATCAGCATAGAAATTTTTTCGTATTTTTTTAGTCTTTTCACGAGAAAGTTTCAACAGACTTTCTTCCAGTCTTCTGCCTTTAGTGTCAAAAACCTTTAGACTTCGTTCAGTACAACAGTAACAAGGGTCAACAGAGGCTAAGGTTATAAGAGCATCTGCAAGTGGAATGCCAATGCAAGAGGCTTTGTAAGTAGGTATGTTGGAAAAACTTGGAGCACGAACTTTATGTCTTACGGGACGATTTGTGCCATCACTTCGTATGTAATGAAAAACTTCGCCGCGGGGTGCTTCATATCTGCCAATTCCTTCACCTGGTGAAATCTCTTTTACTTTATTTATAATTGGACCCTGGACTTTTTCAAATGCTTTTAGGCATTGTTTTATAATATGGCAGGATTCTATTATTTCTAATACCCTCACAACAGCCTTATCAAATACATCACCATTTTGTGTAACAATCACTTTAACATCTACCACTTCATAGGCAGTGGGGTCATCTCTTCGGACATCAATATCATAACCAGAAGCACGGGCAGTTGGTCCATTAGCACAATAATTGATTGCATCTTCTTTGGTTAATATACCAACCCCTTTTAATCGTGATTTTAACACAGGGTCATCATTTACAGCACCAGCAAGCATAACCATTTTCTTCTCAAGCATATCAAGCACAGGATTTATCTCAGGAATCAAAGAATTATCAAAATCTCTACCCACACCTCCAACACGCATCATTGCATAATGATTCCTATTACCAGTAATTTTTTCGGAAAGCTGTAATATTGGTTCTCTATATTTCCAAGCCCACATCCAGAGAGTATCATATCCTATAAAATGACCTGCTAATCCCACCCAAAGCAAATGGCTATGAATCCTCTCTAATTCTCCAATTAATACACGGATATATTTTGCTCTTTCTGGAATTTCTACATTATCAATATCTTCAATGGCATTGACACATGCAAATGGATGAGAGGTAGAACATATACCACAAATCCTCTCAACCAAAAATATTGATTGTGTAAAGGTCCTGGTCTCGGATATCTTTTCGTGACCTCTATGCATCCAACCTGTTTCCATCTCAATATCAACAACTTTTTCGCCTTCAACTTTTATATTGAAAAATTCTGCCTCTTCTAAAAGCGGATGAAAGGGACCTAAAGGAATCCTGCATTTACTCATTAATTTCTCCTAAAATATTTTTGCCACGGATAGCCACGGATAACCACCGATTTAATACTAAAATTTGCATTTTTATTTTTACCTTTTACCTTTTACCTTTTGCCTTTCCCCTTTTGCCTTATGATTTCTCTTGAATCTCATCGGATGGTCATCTTTAGAAAATTCTGGACTGTTTATTGTAAGCAATTTTTTCAAATCCGGATGACCTTTGAATTTAATTCCAAAGAGATCATACATTTCTCTTTCAATCCAGTTCGCACCCTCAAGGATCGGAGTAATAGAATTTATCTCAGGATTTTCAAGGTTTGTTTTAACACGAGGATTATAATATGTTCCTGTTGTATCATCAGTAAAATGATAAAGAACTTCCAGCCCATCATAAATTTCTGTGGCAGTACATATTGATAACCTACATTTCATTTTATTAAAAAGATAGTCAGCAATCTCTCTCAAATCTTCATTTTTGATATTAAAATAATATCTTTTTTTCTTTTCAATGATTTTAGACATTTTGTCTTTATATTTCTCAAAAAATATCTTTTCTTTTTCGGTCATTTTAAAGTTCCTAATAATTTTACTATTCCGTCAATCATAGCTTCAGGTTTAGGTGGGCAGCCAGGAATAAATGCATTAACGGGAATAATCTTATCTAATGGTGCTCCTGCTCGATTATAACTTTGCTTAAAAGTAGCACCACCTATAGTGCAAGTTCCAATACCAACAACAAAAACTGGCTTTGGTGCCTGCTCATACAATTGTTTTATTCGTGGAGCTACTTTATGCGACACAATACCTGTTACTAATAAAACATCAGCATGTCGGACAGAACCAACAAGCTTAATCCCAAACCTTTCAATATCATATCCCGGGGTTATCAAATCAAGAATTTCAATATCACAATTGTTGCACGGGCTTGCACTCGCATGAAACACCCAGATAGATTTTTTGATAATTTTATTATAAAGAGACATAATTTATGCTCCTAAAATAGCTAGGATTACTGCAATCAAAGCCAGAGGACTGGCATATTTCCAGAAAAAAATTATAGCTGTATCAATTCTTACACGGGGATTTGTATTTTTTATTAATATCATAATAACTACAATCAACAAATATTTTAAAACTCCAGCAATAATACTTCCAATAGATGCAAAGCTAATTCCTCCCCAGAATAGAATAACTAAAAGCAAGGGCATAAACACATACATCATAAAATGAGATAATTTCCAGAATGCAAGCAGTGGACCTGAATATTCTATCAATGTGCCTTCAATAATTTCAGTCTCAGCCTCTGGTATATCAAATGGTACCATAGCCATTTTTGCCTGAAGACAAATTATGCCAACAATAAAAGCAATAATCCCTGAAGCTGAACCTATTATCATTCCATTAACTTGTTGATAATCTAATATTTGAATTAAATCAATTTTATATCCTGCATGTATTATTGGTACTAAAATAACAAGTATAAATGCTAATTCATCTGATAGCAAAAGTTTCATCTCTCTTCCAGCACCTATGCTTGAATAAATATTCCCTGTTGAAGATGCTCCAAGTATCAATGCAACTGAGTAGATTATCATAAGATATATTATGAATATTAAGTCTCCCCCAATGCCTAAATTAAAGAAAAAAGCAGTGCCAACTAAAGTGGAGGTTATCAAGACAGATGCAAAAGCAATGATTGGAGCAATGACAAATATAAAATATGGAGAGTTTTTTACTAATATAACTTCCTTACCCCATAATTTAAAAATATCATAAAAGTTCTGAAAAAATGGAGGTCCAACTCGGAATTGAACTCTTGCACTAACCTTCCTGTCAACCCATCCTACAATCATACCAAAAACTGAAACAAACAAGAAGCCCGGGAATATAAGCAAGTAGAATAGATATTTAAAAATCACTTATCCTCCTATGTTTACTCCGTGTAGTAAAGTTTTCCTACTACCTGGGGAATCAGCAAACCTGCCTGACAGTGGGCAGGGACGCAGAAATAAGAATTTATAATAGAAAAAATATTCTTGATTGTTTTGATTGTAAAAATTAATATTGGAATAAACTCCATCTGTTGTTGAAGTAAACTGATAATTTTATTCATAATTTCTTGGATTATTTATGTAACAATGCTCATCTTCAATAATACTATTCACAAGCCAAGAATTAGTAAACTCCCTGTTCATATGTCCCAAGATACAAGTAATTATACCGGTTTAACAATGTTTGAAAAACTAAAACAAATATGATTTCCACCTTTATTGTCTCTCTATACATTGCAATCATCCAGCACAGCACAGCTACTTTTTTTTCAGAAGCGCACGAATATGTTCCACTAATTCCATAGCCTCAACCGGTTTGTCTATAAAATCCTCAACAGGCAACCAGTCGGGATCTCCGGCAGCCTTACCAAAGTCAAATGGGTATTTCTTGTCAACTGCTGTAAGCATCAGAATTGGGATTCCCTTAGTTCTATCATCGGTTTTCAATTTTCTACAAACATCAAATCCAGAATCTATCCGTGCCATCATTACATCAAGGATAATAAGATCTGGCAACTCTTTATCTAACGCTTCAAAGCACTTCTTGGGATTTAATGCCTTTATTACCCTATAGCCAAAACTTTCAAGCACATTTGTCGTTGCATCCAGAAAGCTCGGGTCATCATCCACAAACAGAATGGACTTGTGTTTAGACATTTTTATTTCCTCCTTATTTTAGTCTTCCTTCTTTGCTTTTAAACCACTTTCAGTCGGCGTACAACCAGGAATACGCAGGACGAAAGTGGCAAATTTCCTAAGTCTCTCATCATTTAGATCTACAGTATATTGGTCTGGGTTTTTTCTGGCCATTTCGTAGGTTATGAACTTATCACTGAGGATGTATCCAGCGTTTGCTTTAATATTTCCGTTGTGCATGGTGGCTATTTTCCTGACCAGATATAGACCGAGACCAGTTCCACCAATGCCAAGCGGGTCAAATCGTGCGAACTCATCAAAGATTGCCTCGAGCTTATCCTCAGGAATACCGATTCCCTCGCTTGTTATAGTAAAATTGAAGCCCTTGTGCCATTTTCGTAGTGATGAGCGAATAGTTGTATTTATACTGCCATATTTTATCGCATTGTTGATTAGGTTTTTTATCGCAATGTGTATGAGTGATTTGTCGCATACTACTTCAAGCTCGCTGCAATGCTCACAGATGAATGCCATGCCTTTTATCTTCAGGGCAGGCATTAAGCGTTTGACAATTTTACTGATAATATCCTTATCAAGGTTTAGCTTAGTGGGATTGAAGCTAAGTTGCCCATCCTTGACCTTTGTAGAGGCAAGGTAGTTTCTGACCATATCCTGCATTAGATTCAGGCTGCTGAGCGCTCCCAACATCATTCTTTTTTGCTTATCTTTATCAAGTCTTTTCGCAACCTCTGTATCTGCGAGGGCACTTATGTTCATAACGATAGTTCCCAGTGTACTGCTGAGTTCGTGACTTACGAAGCTGACCATCCATTTTAGATGGCGATTCAATCTTTCGCATTCAGCGCACACTTCTTTTATATTAATAGTGCTCGCTAAATCCCTCCCTTTCTCTTTCATGGTTCCACACCTTTCTTCGTGGGTCTCGGATAACCTGGGTTTACCATATCTTCTTTCTTCTCTTTCTCGCGCCAGCTCGGAGTTTTTACAACCATATAGTCACCAACAAAAAACAGATTTTCTTCTGGTTTTTCCTTCTCAATATCAATAATTTTTACAGCATCATTGCCAGCAGTTTTTACGCAAAGCGGAATATAATTTGGGTCTTCATCTAACTGGTTTAGACAATAGTCACATTTTGATGTAATATAATTTATCACTTCAGGAAAGATAGTTCCAAAGGGACAAGCTAAAATACAACTCTTACACCCCACACATCGCATATTATATCGTTTTATAAGATTTGTTTCAGTTCGTTCCAGAGCCTCTTTTGGGCACGCATCAACGCAGAATGCTTCTTTACATTGACGGCAGAAAACTCCAAATTCAGCAATCTCAAGTAAAGAAAAAATCCCCCTATTTGTTCCTTCGTGATATAAATATTCACAATCTATTTTATCCAGTGCATCTTTATCTTTTACAAGCTTAGTTATATCAATCAAAAGTTTTTTCATTACTATATCTTTCCTTCTTAATTTTGCCACGAATTTACCCCGTTAGATAGCACTCCATTAGAATAGGAAGTATCTAACTGGACAAGAATATCTAACGGGGCAAGCACTAACTATCACGAACTAAATTCATAATTTTAATAATAATTTTAATACCTATTAAAATAAATCTTTTTTTGTGGTCTTTCGTGAGATTTTGTGGCTAATTCAACTTTCATTCTCAAATTTTTTCTTCATGATATTTTTTGTTTTTTAATGATTTTGGCATAATAATCACCCTTTGATTTTTATTTGTTGTTGATATTATTTGTTATTTTTTCAAATATTTGTCAATACCTTGTGCAGCAATTTTAGCATCTGCGATTGCTGTAACCGCATCTAAATTTATGTTAACTATATCCCCGCCAGCGAAAACCTTTGGAATTGAAGTCATACCATTTTCATCAACTTTTACTTTCTTTCTTTCAGTAAATTCGAGTTTATCAGAAAGTTCATCAGGAAGAAATGAAAAATCTGCTCTTTGCCCAATCGCTTCTATTATCATATCTCCTTGAAGAAATTTTGTTTTATCTTCATAAAAAGTAGGAGCAAATCTTCCTTTCTCATCAAATACTGATTTCACTTTTTTACATAAAAGACCTTTTATATTCCCATTTTCATCAAGTACAACCTCTTTTGGTCCCCAGGCAGGATTAAATTGTACATCTTCTTCTTTTGCTTCTTCTACTTCTTCCTCTGTAGCTGGTAATTCATCCCAATCCTCTAATGAAACTGTTTTCGTGATTACTTTTTCATCTGGATATTGTATATGCTGAAGTCTTATTGTTTCTCTTGCCACATCCATTGCTACATTTCCACCACCGATGACAATGACTTCTTTGCCAACTTTTCTCTGTTCGCCAATTTTATTATCTTTCAGAAAATCAAGAGCTAAAATACATTTTTCGGAATTTTTTACTCTTGTGGAAAAACCAATTGTAGTTCCTATTCCGATGAAAACAGCATCATAATCATTCAAGAGTTTTTCAAATTCAATATCTCCTCCTACCTTGGTATTGAATTTGAATTCAACTCCAAGAGATTCTATATAATTAACATCTTTATCAATCGCTTCTAAAGGCAATCTGTAAGTTGGGGGACCTGTTCTAATAGCTCCACCACCACCAGGAAGTTCATCATAAACAACAACTTTATGACCTTGAAGTCGTAGAAAATATGCCAATGACAATCCACTTGGTCCTGCACCAATGATACCAACTTTCTTTCCTGTAGGCTCACCTGGATGTATCTCAAGTTCTTCTTTAAAATTCTTAATCTGGTCAGCCGCATACCGTTTGAGCCATCTAATAGCAAGAGCATCTCCTCTTATTCTTAGTGAGCAAGCATCTTCACAATGTTTCATACATATTCTTCCACAAATGGAAGGAATCGGGTTATCCTCATATATTTTTTCAAGTGATTCTTTTGGTTCATCTCTATAAATCGCATCAATATATTCTGATATTTTCAGATGTGCAGGACATGCTTCTTCGCAAAGTTTACACTCAAGACAGCGTCCAGCTTCTTGTTTTGCTTCATCTTTATTATAACCGATTACTTGTTCGATGAATGAAAGTTTTCTCTTTTCTGGAGAAACCTGAGGCATTTCAACTCTTTCAGGTTCAAAAAGAGCGTACTTAAGTTCAGGTGAAAAGCCTTGATAATCTCTTTTCCTGAGCGACAAACTGGCTTTTAGTACTGAATATTTCTCTGCAGGTACAAAAGTTTCTTTATCCAGTTTCTCATCTTTTGGAATAAATTTAAAGGTATCAGTATCAAAATGTATATGAAAATAATCTCTTGTTAGTGACAGCGAGCCAGGAGGGCAAATATCAACGCATAAACCGCAAAAACAGCATCTACCATAGTCTAGTTTTGGTCGTTCATCTTTAATTCCTTCCTCAGGTTTTGATTCCAATTCAGGTATCTTCACCATTTCAATTGCTTCGTTAGGGCAAATATCCGCACAATTTCCGCAACCTGTACATTTGTCCCAATCATTAAGATGAAAACCTCTATATCGCAATGCTGGTTCTTTAAGTTCAAAAGGATACCTTAATGTTTTAGGTTTCTCAAATAAATATTTTATTGCCTTAAACGGATTTAAAAAACTTGTTTCAGACATTTTTTTATCCTATGCTTATTTTTTATCTATCAATTTCTGGAGCTACTACATACAAACTAATCATAATATTACCGACATCCGCAATGCTTTCACCCTCAAGTGCTTTTTCTAAAATAGTCAGTCCATGAGAATAAGAAGGGGTTCTGAAATGAACACGATAAGGTTTATCTCCACCATCACTTACGATGTAAAGTCCTAATTCTCCTCGTGAAGATTCACATCTTACATAAGCTTCTCCTGCTGGTATTCTCCACTTAAAAGGATTAGGAGTTTTAGTGAAGACATCACCTTTTTTCGGCATTTTATCAATCAGTTTAAATATCATATGAACACTTTCTATCATCTCATCACGAATAGCCAGAAGCCGTGAATAAGCATCTCCACCTTCTCTTGTAGGAACATCCCATTCTACTTTATCATACGCTGCATAAGGTTCAATTTTTCTTATATCATATTTCATCCCGGTAGCTCTAATAGCATGACCAACTGCTCCCATTTTTATAGCTTGTTCCCGGGTTATTTTGCCAACATTTTTGGCTCTTTTTTCAAAAAGGCGATTTTCAAAAAATGTAGCATTGTAATCGGGAACTTTACCACCGATAGAATGTAAGGTTTTAACAATTTTATCTTCAAAACCTTCAGGGAAATCGCGTCTTACTCCACCAGGACGGATATAAATATGATAGACTCTTGCACCAGTAAGTTCCTCAAACAGATCCAATACAAGGTCTCGATGATACATTGCCCAATTTGCAGCTGTATCAAAACCGAGCATATTAGAATAAGCCCATAATCCAAATAAATGAGAACCTACCCGAGCAAGTTCACAATATATACTTCTTATAAATTTTCCTCTCTCAGGGACTTCAATATTGGCTAATTTTTCAACTCCCATAGAATAAATTAATTCCATATGGTCGGGTTCAACAACATTTATTCTACAAACCAAAGGGAAATTCTGCATCCAGGTTCTGTATTCCATAAGTTTTTCAAATCCACGATGTAAGTATCCTGGATTAGCAGTAGCATTAATAATACGGTCACCTTCAACCTTCAGTGTAATACTGAAATTCCCAACCATTCCAAGATGCTGGGGACCAAAATAGAGTTCAAGTTCTCTCATTTTAATTATCCTTATCTAAGATTGTAACCACTGAAGACACTGAAGACACTGAAAAATTTAATTTTAGTTAATACTTTAAAGATCATAATATAATTCTTTTTATCTCTAATTTCGTTTTAGCAAAATTTAGCAAAAGTCCAATCCTTTTACCTGTAGCTTTAAGATAAGACAAAACCTGTGCTTGATGAACTTCATTGAACTCCTTTACTGTTTTATTCTCAACTATTACAGCACCTTCCACGAGTAAATCTAATCTATGCTCTCCTACATTATTCCCTTTATAGACTATTGGAACCAGTACCTGAGCATCAACTTTTAAGCCGTCTTGCCTCATCTCGCAAATCAGAGCTCTTTCATATATACTTTCCATAAAGCCTGGACCTAACACCTTGTGAACCTCAATAGCACATTTAATTATTCTGCTTGTTATTTCAGAATTAGGATATTTCTTCTCTGTGTATTCTGCCTGCCCTGTGGAATCATTCTTTTCTTTTCCTTCCACTGGGGTGTTCTCAGTGGTTTTCATTTTTCTCTCTTTCTTCAATGGTAGGAATTTTATCAAAGACATCTTTTACATATTTTCTTGTATCAAAATCTTTTCTGAAAGGAGGTATTTCATATTCTCTTTCCAGGAAAAGTGGTGTCAATCTCGGATGTCCTTCAAAATTTATCCCGAAAAGTTCATGTAACTCCCGTTCGTAAGGTTCAGCATTTTCAAAAATGTTTATTATTGTCATAAATTCTGCCTTTTCTCTGGAAATTCTTGTTTTAATAATAATACTTCTTTTTTCTTTCTCGGTATATTCTTTATCATTTTCCATATAAGCAGAAAGAATATAGACAAGTTCAAATTCATTTTCTTCTATCCAGTCAACGCAGGAGATAAGAGCTAAATGTTCATATCCTAATTTTTTAAGAAAACTTAAGATGGAAATAATTCCATCTTTTTTGATGGTTATAGTCAATCTATTATCTTTAGTAATATCTACTCTGATGTTGTCAAATGATGATTCAAGTTTTTTCTTAAGCGATTTCATTTCTTATCTTTCCCTGCAAATAATGGTGGCCATTCTAATTTGCCATAAAGTTGTTCTTGGTTCGCTCTGTAATATTTATAGTTTTCTCTGTATTTTTTATAACCGTCTGCCATTTCTTTATCTATCAATGTCCAGAGATGAGTTACAGCAATAAAGATAGCTTCGGGTCTTGGCATACATCCTGCAATCCAACCATCTATAGGAATATATTTATCCAAATGCTTTATTGTATTGTATGAATCCCAATACATCCCCCCATTTATAGGACAAGAGCCAAAACCTACGGTAAATTTTGGATCTGGCATCTGCTCATAAGTCCGTATAATTGGTTTCAAGGTCTTTACGGAAACATATCCTGTAATAAGGAAAAGGTTCGCTTGCCTTGGTGTAGCCACTGGAATTATGCCGAATCGTTCTGCATCCCACCTTGTTGTTATAGAAGGCGGTATTTCAATAATTCCACATCCTGTACAAAAATATATAACATGAAGGGAATACTTATGCCCCATTTTTGCTGGAGATTTAAACCATTTTTTAAGTTGATTTCTATCCATTCAACCTCACTTCGTTCGGTTAGTAAACAGTTACCAGTTATCAGTTTACAGTTAACAGTTAACGGTTTTTATTCAAAGCATTAGATAAAGAAAAACTCATAGTTAAATCTTAACATTATTTTTCAGAAACCGTAAACTGTAAACCGTAAACTGTAAACTGTTGTAAACGATTACTCATTTCACCACAACTACAACTATCAACCCTATAAAGGCGAATAATGTAGGCCATTTCCATAAATATCTCACCGCCTGCTCAATCCTGAAACGAGGGAACACAGCATTTATAAAAAGCTCAACAATAAACACTATTAACATCTTGATAAAGAAAATGATTATACCAAAAATCACACTCCATACTGTATTTGTGATGGGTTCTAAAATTCCAAACAAACCCCACCCTCCGAGAAACAAATTTACAAAAAGAGAAATACCAATAAATTCGTGTAAAGCATGTTGTATAGTAGAAAAAGCCAAAAATTTTCCACCAAATTCGGCATTCGGTCCTGAAGAAATTTCCTGGGCTGCACCAACAACTTCAAAAGGTCTAATTCCCAGAATAGCCGGAAGTATCAGAAAATAAGCAATTCCAGATAACAACAAAGGTAAAGAGCCAAAAGACCATCCTGTAGTTGATTGTATTCTTACTATTTCAATTAATGAAATAGTATTATAATGCGTCATAACTGCAAGAAGAATAAGTAATAACGGAACCTCATATCCAAGAGCCAGAAGAAATTTTCTTGATATTCCAATACTGGAATTAGGATTTGCTGCTTCACCACTGCTTAATGCTATACCTAAAGGCGCTAAAAGCATAAGATACAATATTGCCAGTAAACCTCCGGAACTTAATGGACACATTTTTCCTAACGGAAGAAATAGAATAACAATAAAAGACCCTGTTAAAGAAAGAATTATTCCAATATCGAATATAAATCCATGACTTATTCCTTTTTGGCTAAACATCCTGATAATATCTATAACCGGTTGGGTAATAGGAGGTCCGTAACGCCAATGGATTCTTGCTATTATTTTCCTTGCTAAACCTAAAAAGAATATTCCAATAATCAAAGCTATAAGTGGTGATAAAATAATTTCCCAAATGTTCACCCCGTTAGAAATACTCATTATATCTCCTATAAAAAATTATTGTCATCCTCAACTTGACTGGGGATTGGAGAAGTTTACCCTGTTAAATAGGAAGAAATTTAACAGGGTGAACCCCATCATAAACGGTAATTTCATTTACCCTGTTAGAAGGATTTTGAAAGGTTTCTAAACACTTTCTAAATAATTTATTTTTCTTTTTTAAACCCATCTTTGTGAATGGAGACTTTTCTAATAGGGTAAAATTTCTAACGGGGTTCATTACCATAAACTCCATTTTAATTGAACAAATATCAAAAATGCCAAAAACAGCACGATATACATTACATAATTACTAACATATCCGGTATAAACCCGTCTTACACTATTACAGAGGTTCTGAATCCACTCTGTTATCTTTATATAAAACGCATCAACAAAATCTTTTAGATAGGGAGTAATCATACGTTCTAAAGGATTATAAAAATTAACTGTGTAATGATATTTACCTTTTGGAATTGCCGCTCCAGCAGCATAGCTATCATATTGATTAACTTTGGGAGCTTTTCTACCTGCTTTAAAAATCAACCAGATGATTATGCCAGCAACTAAAATTCCAGCAAAGATGTTTATAGTATTTAATGTACCGGAATCCGAAGTAATCCCACCTAATGAGACATTCAGGGATTCAAAACCTAAAGAAACGCCAATAATATTAATCATTTTTAGAGGAATACCCGGAAGTATACCAAATAGAAAAACCAATACTGTTAATATAATTATCGGTAATCGCATTGTAAAAGGAACTTCTTTAATATCTTTATATTTTTCAGGTAACTGTCCTAAAAATATATTATGAATAAATTTATATCCGTATAAAATAGTACCCCAGGTACCCAGAAATGCAGCGAAAGCTAAAAATGGACGATTTCCAAGTATTAATGTTTTATATATTAACCACTTAGAAACGAAACCATTAGTCAGCGGCATACCAATTAAACCCAATATGCCGACTAATCCCCCTATAAAAGTTATGGGCATCTTTTTAATCAATCCACCAAGTGAATCTAAGTCCCTAATACCCCCGGTTCGGTATTCAATAGCTCCAGCTACGAAGAAAAGCAATCCTATATAGATACAGTGATTTAGAATGTGAAATGTACCACCTGCCATTCCCAAAGTAGTTGCAAATGCAACCCCTAAAATCATATAACCACCCTGGCCTACGGTGCTCCATGCAAGAATTCTTTTAGAATCGTTTTGTAATAAAGCAGTTAATGCTGCAAATACTATGGTAATAGCTCCTATCCAGCAAAATACTCCAGTAAAACTTATGAAACCGAATTTTAATTTATTCAGAATATTTAATCCCAATATCATATACATAAATAGATAGAGTCCATACATACCTTTTCTTACTAATACTGCAGAAAGTATTGAAGAAAATGGAGATACAGCTTCTGCATGTGCATCAGGAAGCCAGGTATGGAGGGGCCAGAATGCATTTATAATTATAAATGCTGCAGAGAACATAATTAAAATGAAGAGAATATAATTCAGGGAAGCACCTTGTATCTGGACAGCTAAGGTTGATATCTCCAGTGTTCCAAAATGAGTATATAAACTGATAATCCCTATGAGCATTGCAAGTGAGCCAATAATTGACATAATTATGTATTTTATTCCAGCAAAAAGTGCCTTATCCCCTCCTTTGTAACTTATTAACAGATAAGTACTCCAACTCATCATCTCCCAGAATATAAAAAATGATACTAAATCACCACAAATTATAGTTCCCAGCATACTTGCATTAATAAATAATGTAGTAAAATAATAATAATCTAATCGTTTCTCATTTTCTATGTATTTAAGAGAATATATGATTGACAATAGACCAATACCTACAATTGTGATAGCGAAGAACCAGGAGAGCATATTTATTCTCAGGACAAATGGCATACCCAAAAATCCAAAATGGAGAGTTTTCTCCACAGTTTGACCATATAAACAAGCAGTCATAACTACCAATGCTAATGCATTGATTACGGCAAAACTGTTCCTAAGTTTCGGTGAAATCTTGCCTAAAAAATAAGTGAGAAATGCGCCGCCAAAAGCAACTATCAGTAAAAGTTCTAATGTCATCCTAAAACACTCCTTATGTAATCTATCCTATTAAGAAGCTCTGAAGCAGCTGAATTCAAAATCTTGGTAATAAGATTAGGGTAAACTCCTATTACAAGAATTAATATTACAAATATAAACATTGAAATTAGACCAGAAATAGGGGCTTTTTTTCTTTCCGGATTTCCGTTTCCTTTCTTAAAATAAATCACTTGCACAACTCTAAAAAAATAGGCGCCTTCAATGACAGTTCCTAATAATACAATTCCAATTAAAATTGTAAAAAGTAGTTCTCCTGTAGATAATGCTGCCCGAACAATCATAAATTTACTCGGGAATCCAATAAATGGTGGTAACCCCACAATTGAAAAAGCACCAACAGTAAAAAATAGGGAGGTCAAGGGCATTCTCTTGCCCATTCCCTCAAAAGTTGAAATATCCATAGAACCACTACGATAGATCATATAACCAGCTGCTAAAAACAATAATCCTTTGCCTAATGTATGACTTATCAGCTGAAAGAAACCACCAGTTACTCCGTAAGTATTAGCAATAGAAAATGCAAAAACAATTAATCCGATTTGTCCAATACTGGAATAGGCAAGCATTCGTTTAATATTTTTCTGGCTGAAGGCACACATTTCACCGATTAATAGGGTTAATACTCCCAAGAAAACAAAAAACATTAAGAAGTTTGAAGCATCAAATATTGTAAACAAAACACGAATTACAGCATAAAGACCAACTTCAATAGCAATTCCAGACAGAATCGCACTTATTGACGATGGTGCGGAGGAGTGTGCATCTGGTAGCCAGGCATTAAGTGGAAATATCGCTGCTTCAACTCCCAAACCTGTTATCATAAGCACCATTGGAACAAATATAGAGGGAGAACTCGCTGAATGAATTTGATTGGCAATGTCTGCCATATTAAGAGTGCCAAATTGACCGTAGAGTAAGCCGATACCTAATAGAAGAAGACTTGACCCAACTGAGCCCTGAATTAGATATTTTATTGAAGATTCAATTCCTGCCTTGTTTCCAAGATATGCTACCAGAGCATAAGACGAAATACAGAGAATTTCAAAAAAGACAAAAAGATTAAATATATCTCCT
The DNA here is from genome assembly GCA_014384665.1 of Candidatus Cloacimonadota bacterium. Taxonomy (GTDB): domain Bacteria; phylum Cloacimonadota; class Cloacimonadia; order JGIOTU-2; family JGIOTU-2; genus JACNFI01. The sequence goes on along the minus strand of JACNFI010000204.1, from coordinate 5,537 downwards.
GTAAGAACTACACCTGTTGCTCCAGTTAGAAGAAGAAGATAAAGTATATGATATTTTTCTTGGGGACCTTCTCTAATGTAGTTCAATGCATATATGGAAACTAAAAGTCCTGCAAGTGCTATAAGTGCAGAAAACAGAATACCTATAGGTCCAGCAACCAAATTAATGCAAAAAGGTGGAGCAAAACCTCCAATCTTAACTACAATAGGTTGCTTTAATACACTAGGTATCAGCAATAATGCGACAATCAGATTGAAAAGAAAGGCTACAACTGGAATATATTTTATAATCTTTTTTGAAACAAATCCTATTAAAGGTACTGCAAAAGCAAGTGCAAGAGGAACAACGACTAAAAGAACAGGATTTACCCCGTTAGACAATAAACTTAATTCACCCATTTTTCAATATCCTATTTTGTAACCGTTCACAGTTATTAGTTTACGGTTAACAGTTTACAGTTAACAGTGTTAATCCAAAACTTTAGAAGAATCCATAATTAAATTTTACCCTTATTTTTCAAAAACTGTCAACCGTAAACCGTGAACTGTAAACCGTTCCCAGTTATCAGTTGACGGTTAACGGTTTTTATTCAAAGCATTAGATAATGCCTGAAGCATTTTTGATATAGATTTCAATTCCAGAATCAATTCTTTAGCCTCTTTATTAGAAAAAATATCAATCTCTCGTGAAATATAAACTTGTGTTCTCAATTCTGCCGCAGAACCTTTTGCTATATTTAAGAATCGCTGGAAATCTGGAATACTATTCCTTTCATTTCCTTCCGCTATATTTGAGGGAATAGATACTGAGGCACGAAGCATCTGATCTTTTATTCCATAATCACGGCAATCTTTTAATAAGTTATAAAGTTTGATTGATAATCTACACGATTTTTTCCAAACTTCTAAATCTTCAAAAGAAGAACTCATAATTAAATCTTATCCTTAGTTTTCATAAACTGTAAATCGGTTCACGGTTATCGGTTCCCAGTTATCGGTTTTTTATTCAAAGCACTTTAGATAAAGAAGAACTCATAGCTAAATCCTACCCTTAGTTTTCATAAACTGTCAACCGTAAACCGTAAACTGTAAACCGTAAACGATTTTTCTGTTTTGGTTTACCATCTTTGCTCCTTTATCTTACGAAGATCAAGCGTTCCATAATGTTTATATAATCTTATTGCCAGAGAGAGAGCCATAGCTAGAACCGCCACTCCGATTACAATAGCAGTTAGCACCAATGCCTGTGGAACTGGATCAACCATTTGATTGGCATTGATTCCGGGCTTTGAAAATATTGGAGCTGTGCCTTTGCTTATGTAACCCACAGCAATGAGAAACAGATTTACTCCTGTCTCAAGAATGCTGATACCAATTATTACTTTAATCAGGTTATGTTTGACAAGAATAATGAAAAGCCCAATGAATATAAGTCCAAAAGCGCCAATGTAATAAATGTAGTTATGTAAAAAACTCATTAACTCTCCTCAAACAAATTGTCAATTACACCAGCTAATTCTGAACCTACTTTAAACCCAATTGCGATATAAATTATTGGAATTATACCAGCACTGAATAAAGTATTTAATTCTCCTTTGGGAAGGAAATTGGAGAGAAAATAATGTCCGCCAATGGCTAAACCAATCAGTCCTATTACGATAAAAATCAATCCACCCAGAGATTCAGTAGTTTTGCTACTGACTTCATTGATTCTTTTTCCACGACAACCCAGATAAACGAGAACGAAAGCGGATGCAATAATAGCACCTCCTTGAAAACCACCACCTGGGGTAAGATGCCCATGAATAAATACATAAGCACCAAAAAGAAGTATTAGAGGAAATAAGAATCGGCAACCTGTATATAATATCAAACTTGCCTGTTCAACTTTTCTTTTTCCTTTTTTCTTGAGAGTCGCTAAAACAGCACCTAATCCAATTGCTGCTATAAAAAGTACTGTTACTTCACCCAGAGTATCAAAACCACGATAATTGAGAACTACTGAAGTTACAATATTTGCTGCTCCTGTTTCTTCCTTTCCTTTATTAAGATAATATTCGCCGACTTTTGTTTTTGGTATTCCAAAAGGGATTTTATACAAGGATAAAATAATTCCCCAACAAATAATAATTAATAAGATAACACTGAAAATTTTTCTCATTCTTCGTGCCTTTTTGTTCGTCTAATTGCTATGATAAATATAACAGTGACCAATGCTGCTCCAATAGATGCTTCAGCCATCGCTACATCAGGAGCATGTAGGAAATAAAAGAGTATAGAGGCAATTAAACTGACCATACAGGCAGCTATTACTGCACTAATCAAATCTTTAAAAATGAGGGCTGCAATTGCGGAAATTAGCATTAAGATTATCAGCAAAGAAACCACAATTATCATTTCTTCTCCTTGAATGCGACAATTTTAATTGTCGCCTTAGTCGCCTTATATTCCTCAAATTCTTTCGACTTATCCACTACGCTTCTATCGCACATAGGAACTCCACTTTTATGTGAACCTCTGGCTATAGCATGACTGGAGATAGGATTGGTCACCAAAACAAATAATGCAATAAGAAGACATTTCCAGAACCAGGCTGGCTGGATTATTCCAACTCCGATAATAGTGAGAAAAGCACCCAGAGTTGTGCATTTTGTTCCTGCCTGAATCCGATTATAGACATCAGGGAGTCTAAGTATACCAAGATTTCCGATAAGTAAAAATATTGTTCCAATTCCTGTAATTATCATACCAAATAATTCCATTTAAATCCCCTTTTCCAGAAATCTGGCAAGTGCTACTAATCCGACAAAAGCTAGCACAGAATATACCAGTGAAACATCCAGATAAACATATCTTTTAAAAACAAAGCCTAATAGAACTAGTAAAGCAACTACAGTTGTGGTAATAGTATCAACTGCAACAGCTCTATCAGATGCAGTGGGGCCTAACAACATTCGCAAAAAGCTTAGAAAGATGCCTAATGCTATAATAGCTGAAAAAATTAAAATAATTGTCTCACTCATGCAAATATCACCTTTAAATATTTTTCAAATCTTTCCCCGATGATTTTAGTTGCTTCCTCTAACCCCTCTGTTTTTACATTTATCCAGTGGATAAGAAGTTTATCTTCAATAATATCTAATGTGAATGTACCTGGAGTAAGTGTAATTGAATTGGCTAATATCATTTTGGCAATATCCTGCTTCAATCCTGTTTTAATCACAACAATTCCCGGTTTTATAGGCATCTTGGGATGAATTACCCTATAAGCAACATCAAAGTTCGCCTTAATTATCTCAAAAAAAAGAACAATAAAATAGACAATTGAAACTGCGATTCTCTTAATACTCAGTGGTGGAAAACCCAATTTAAGATAGTTTTTATTTAAAAATAAAGCGAGAAGAAAACTGATTAAAATCCCGACAATAAGTTCTTCCCATTGAAAAGTTGAAGTAAGGGCAAGCCATATAATTATTAAAAAGAAAAAGAGATATAAAAAGTTTTTTACCCAATACTTATTTTCAACATTCTTCTTTAACATTTAAAAAATCCTTTCAAGAAGATAATTATTCCCAAATTTTTTCCTCATCTTTTATAATATCATATGTAAACACAGGCCCATCCTTGCAGGCATAATATTTACCCATCACACAATGTCTGCATTGTCCAAATCCACAATACATCTTCTTTTCCATAGAGAGATAGATATTCTTATCTTTAAAGCCTTTATCAACTAAAGCAAAGGTTCCAAATTTCATCATAATTGGTGGACCGCAAACAACAGCAACAGCATCTTTGGTATCTATTTTTATATCATCAAGAAGAACAGTAACCACCCCAACTTTTTCATTCCATTTTTGCCCTTCTGGTATTTTATCAACAGAACGCAAAAGATGGATTTTATCGTATTTTCTCCAATCATCAAATTGTTCTTTGTAGATTAAATCTTCTGGAGTTCGGGCTCCAAAGCAGCCAGTAATGCTTTTATAATTATCAATATCATGAATCAATGTAAGTAGTAAACATCTCAAGGGAGCCAGACCAACACCGCCACCTAAAATCAAAACATCTTTTCCTTTAAATTTATCAAGAGGATAACCTTTGCCGTAAGGACCACGGATTCCAAGCACATCGCCATTTTTCACTTTGTGAACTGCATCCGTGACAAATCCTGCTTTCATAATTGTCACATCCATTTCATTTTTTTCATAATGAGAGGACGATGGGGTAAATGGTGCTTCACCAACTCCAGGTACAGTAAGTTCAACAAATTGACCGGTTTCAAACTCAACTGGTTTCTCTGGTTGAATCCGAAAAGTTTTTATAGTAGGGGACTCTTCTGTAACATCAAGAACATCTGCTTTTAACACTTCATAAGGATTTGCCAATTCAAACCTCCTGCAAATTTTGGATAACTTCTCGCAAGTCAATTCCAGCTGGACAAACAGATATGCATCTACCACAGCCCGTGCACCCCAATTTTGAGAAGTTTTGGTTCATAATAACAAATTTACATTGATATCTATTTCTGAATCTTTCCCATAATTTCTCTCTCGGGCTTGCACCACCAGCCACTCTTGCATATCCATTTAACTGGCAGGAATCCCAGGTTCGCACTTTTTTGAATTTATTGTTTTCACTTTCATCATTCAAAATAATGCAATAACAGGTTGGGCAAATATTTGTACAGCCGCCGCATTCAACGCATTCTTCACAAAGTTCTTTCCAGTATTTTTCATCTTGGGTTTTGGAAATGACTTCATATTTTCTATTTGAAGAATAATCAGAATTATTGTCAGTAAGTTTTTTTCTAACTTCTGCATGTTGTGATTCTATTTTGTCTTTGTCTTTTGCCGAAGCTTTTGAAGTTGAATAATAATTTTCAAAAAGCTTAATTAATTCCTCACCTTTTTTGGTTCCGATTGTGATTAAGAATTTATCCTCAACTGGACTTAAATTCAAATCAAAAATTGCATCTTCGTCTGAATCTTTTATGGGGTATGGATTGATATCCAAAAGATTGCAATGGCAAGTTGGAAGTATATCCGTGCAATCAGAACTAATTATGTATGAATTTTCTCTCCATATTTTATAATTTGGCTCTTCAAAATCATCTTCCAATAATGCAGAATCCAAAACTTTCAAAGCCTGGAGATCACAGTTTTTTACTCCAACAATGATTCGCTTCTTTGCTCTGGCTGATGGTGGAAGCACACTCTCTGATGGTAAATAAAATAATGTTTTAATTGGGTCTATGGTGCGATATTTATTTATAATAAAATTTTTATCATCAGGAAATTTCTTGTAAGATAAATTGTCTTCATCTAACTCAGAAGCATAAGGAACGAAAATGTCAAAATCGTTTTTAACATTCTCAAAGAATTTTAATAAATCTGCATTAGAAACAATCATCTTCTTTCCTTTCTCTGTGCTGATTTACAAACTATTTTCTTTCTACGAATCAGTTTGAGTGGAATTCCTAATTTATTTTGTGTGGAAAAAATTTGGAATATTTTAGTGTGTCAAGTTTTTATAAAA
>JACNFI010000203.1 GCA_014384665.1 Candidatus Cloacimonadota bacterium | reverse complement strand
TTGAACATGCTTATAAAACCTCTAATAGAAACCATTCACAGACTTGTGTATAATGAAGAGTTTTTTAAAGGGGGGATTTTTTATGAACTCCCTTCTATCAAGCGGGGTGTGCGTCTCCTCCCATTTCTCAATCCAATTTCCAATAGAATCCAAAACATCTTTCATATTCCTTTTCACATCAAAATCTTTAAATCTCAAAAAATGTAAACCCAATGATTCTAATCTGTCTTGTCTTTTTACATCTTTATTTCCTCTATAAATGTGAGTTTCACCATCAATTTCTATAATCAATTTCAACTTTGGACAGAAAAAATCCACGATATATTTATCAATAGGTTTCTGCCGATGAAAATCATAGCCTCTCATTTTTTTTTGCTTTAGCTGATTCCATAATAGAACTTCTGATAAGGTCATATTTTTGTGGGGTTTACGGGCAAGTTCTTTGAGCTATGGGTTGTAATAAATTTTCATTTTTTCTGTTTGACATTGTTACACACCCCCTCCGATAAATCGGAGACCCCTCTCAAGAGGGGATTTTTTGGATTCCCCTCTAAAAAGAGGGGTGTCCCGATTTATCGGGACGGGGTGTGTAAATTTCTATTTTGATTTCTCAAATTCAAATATAGATGGTTGCAATTCCGATATATTTTTTATAACAAAATCCTTTTCACTTTTGGCAATAATAATTGGCAAATCCTTGCAGAATTCTACGATAACCTGACGGCATATCCCACAGGGAAAGGGATAATTCTTTCCCTCTGCATAAATTGCTAATGCTTCAAAGTCTTTGAGACCTTCAGATACAGCTTTAAAAACAGTTATTCTTTCAGCACACATTCCTGCTGGGAACGAGGCATTTTCAATATTTGTTCCTGTAAATATTTTCTCTGATTTTGTTAATAGCGCTGCACCAACTTTATAATTTGAATATGGTGAATAGGAGTTTTTTGTTGAACTTTTTGCAATTGAAATTAACTTTTGTATAATTTTTTCATTCATTTTTAACCTTCTACGGTTTTACCAAATATTTTTCAAAATTTTTTAATTTGGGTGGTTTCTTACCTTTTGCTGGTTCGATGATATGCCCCTCTTGTTTTAAGTGAGCTGATTGTTCTTCAACACCTCCAGGATATTTTGGATTGAGTTCACCCTTGGTCTTTAAGGTTCTCCAGTAAGGAGTAGTATTTTTCTTTCCTTCTGCTTTTGCTTCTTCTGCAGCATGAGCGGAAATCCAGACAAAGATCCCGGTGGTCATCGGACAACCGATTGATGCACCATGTTTTTTTGCAAGGATTTCACGAATTTGATTTATGGTAGTAAGTTTGCCCTTTGACACTTTATTCATAATTTCATCCACTTCAATTGGTGCAGGAATGACGACAGTTCCTGTTCCCCATCTTTTGCTCATCTTTTCTGTTATCGGTACTACTTTTGGTAGGTCTTTACTATCAGCTAGTTTCTCCTGCCAGGATTTGCGTTTTTTATTTTTTGCACTCATTTTTTTGCTCCTATTTTATCTATCCTTCCGAATGGTTGTCTCCGCAATAATCCCCGCGTCCGCGGGGAGGGGATTCGGAATGGATAATCAGTCAGAGGTGTTCGCTGAAAGTTCACCCCGATTAAATCGGGGCTCGTTTCAGCACTCCCTATTATCATATTCCAGGTTCAACCAATTTCCGCCGAAGGCAGATCCTTTGGACGCCTTTGGCGGACAACCAATTCAATAATGATACTTCTTTCCTTTTTACATCTTAAGCGAGATATACAAATTCATCTTTATTTTTTCCAACAACGGTGATATTCATTTTAAAATTTTATAACTTGGTAGTCCTTATATATTTTACTTTTTTATGGAATTCTTCTATATTATTTGCACCTGCATAAGAGAATGCAGAACGCAAGCCATCTTCAATATTTTTTATAACATATTTTACAGGACCTTTGTAGTCAACAGTTGTACTTATTCCTTCAATATTTCTCTCTTTTTCTCCTCGTTCCATTTTTGATTCTAAGCTTGCTGAACCACGATATTGTTTATAAAGTCTGTAATCTGGGAAGTTACCTTCTTTATGGATTGTTCCTGGTGTCTCCTTACATCCAGCGAAAAGTTCACCTATCATAACAGAATCAGCACCTATAGCCAATGCTTTTGCAACATCCCCTGAATTTGTAATCCCACCATCTGCAATAACTGGAATTTGATATTCCTTTGCAACATTATAGACTTCCTCAATTGCTGTTATCTGAGGTATGCCAAAGCCCGTATTTACTCTTGTAGTACACATAGAACCCGGTCCAACACCTACTTTTATAGCATCTACACCATTCTTACATAAAAATTCTGCGGCTTTAGCAGTAGCGATGTTACCAGCAATAACATCAATGTCATACTTCTTGCATAAATTTATTGTGTCTGCCATTAACTTATGATGACCATGTGCTATGTCAATGCAGATTATATTTGTGCCAGCATCAACAAGGGCTTTTAATCTTTCTTTATATTCTCCAGAAACACCTATTGAACCAGCACATATTTCATTTCCAGCATCGTGTAATTTCTCAAGGATTGCTACTTCTTCTTTGATAGAGCAAAATCTATGAACAATACCTAATCCACCAAATTCATAAAGTTTGTTTGCCATCTCAAATTCTGTAATAGTATCCATATTTGCAGAAATTATTGGGAGTTTAATTTTGAAATTTTTGGTGACATTTGTTGTTAAATCAATATGAATGCGAGAAATCACTTCTGAATAATTTGGAATTAACAAAATATCATCGTAAGATAAGCCGAATTTAGTCATTTTTACCTCTTTATATAACCCGCGAAAAACACGAAAAAGGCGAAATAATTATATAATATTCTTGTTTTTTATTACTCAATAAAGACATAACTTTTAGCACATTTTGTGTCCCCAATTCCTGAGCTCCCCGTTCCCAATTCCTGAGCTCGTCAGGAACGGGCTTAATTGGGGCTCGTGGGAGAAATTATTCTGCACAGATAATTCCCAGAGCAATGGAATGCAGTTTTGTTTCTGCATCATCAGCTCTGGAGGTTATCAAAATAGGTGCCTTTGCACCCATCACAACATGTGCCACTCTGAGATGTGCATAGTAAGTCATAGCCTTTCCAAAAATATTTCCAGCCTCTATATTTGGCATAATAAGTATATCAGCATTTCCTGCAACGGGGGAGTCTATGTTTTTTATTTTCGCAGCTTCTTTTGAAATGGCATTGTCAAGAGCAAAAGGTCCATCAACAATACAACCTTTAATCTCGCCTTTTTTGCTCATTTGAGAAATAATATCCGCATCCATTGTTGGAGGCATTTTGGGATTTGGAACTTCTATTGCACAAAGTAGTGCAACTTTTGGGTTTGGATTTCCAAGATGATGTGCTACGGCAACCGCATTATTTATTAAAGCAACTTTTTCTTTTACACCCGGGTAGAGGATTATACCACCATCTGTCATAAGTGTAAGTCGTTCTTTTGTTTCAAAAATAAAAACATCACATAAGATATTTCCAGTTTGAAGTCCAGTGTCTTTATTCAAGACATCTTTCATAAGCTGAGAAGTTGTGATTTTCCCTTTTAAAATTAAATCTGCTTTTTTCTGATGAATGGATTCCACTGCTTTTATTACGCATTTGTCTGGATCAGGTTCATCTATAATTTCAAAAGCATCAAGCATTGTCTCTTCAACCATTTCTATAAGAGAAAGAATTTTACTTTTATCGCCAATTAAGAGAAAATCGGCAATTCCTTCCATTTTGGCTAAAGTGGCTGCATACACTGCTGTTCTTGTATCAGCACCAGGAATGACCACCCTTTTAGCTGGGAGTTTCTTCACTTTTTCCATTAATTCATCAAAGTTTTTTATCATATCATTTCTATAGAAATATTTTTATTAATTATAATTTCATAGCGCAGCGAAACTGCAATAGTAATTAACCACAAAGGACTCAAAGAAGGCACAAAGTTCACCAA
>JACNFI010000202.1 GCA_014384665.1 Candidatus Cloacimonadota bacterium | reverse complement strand
AAAATCTGTAAATCTTACCGACCAATATTAAATGTGTTTGTAATGAAACCAAATTAAAAAGTTGTTTCTTATTCTCTGGTACAAGTTTTAACAATTCTTTACATTGATTTTGCAGAGTGTCAAAGTCTCCATTTTCAATTATATCAATTATTTTTCTTATATTTTCAGTATTACATACTATCAGTTTGTTAGTTAAATCGATCCTGCTATTAGAATTCCATAATTTATAAACACTCTTATCTTTTACAGAAAAGCTGTTATTGACAATGTTTTCTAATTCATTGCTTATTCTGGAAAAACCACTTGAGAAATGATCAGCCATAATTAAAAGAACAATGTCTAAATCATTCAAAATCTCTTTTTCGTCTTCACAATATGGATTATTTTTCCCACAATGATGTTTTTGAATACCTGTAAATGTTTTATTCTGTGGTGTTTGTATTCCTATCTTTTCTAGTTCTTCTTTATTGAAATAATGTGAAATCATATATTTGCAATTTTTGTGGTCTATAAGTTTTCCTATGTCATGCAATTCTGCGATGAAAGTTTTTTTATTCATATTTTTTCAATCTCCTGACTTTACAAAATTATGTGTTCCAATTGGGTAACTAAATTTATTCATTCCATTAACACTTTCTTTCTGATATTAAGAATGCACTACTTTTAGTTAGATGATTAAAATCTTTGTCAATATTTTGATGAATTAGGTTTTTTTCAATTTATTTGTTTGAACTGGTTGAACTAATTCAACTGATTTAACCGATTCAACTAATTCAACTGATTTAACCGATTCAACTAATTCAACCGATTTAACTAATCTCACCACCACGCCTTAAAGCCTTCATATTTTTGCTCGCCCAATAAATGCTTAATTATTTTATAGCACTCCAATCTGATCAATCTTCTATAACTACTTTGAATATTAAGTCTTGGATGTTTAATGGTTTGATTAAGTTTTTCATCATATCCTCTTAGTAATGTCTTTTTCCCTTTATCATTCAGATAGCAAAAGTTCAAACTGCTTTCAAAATCTTTTTTGCTAAGCTGTTTCTTATTAAGAAGTGTAAAGATAAGTCTATCAACAATAATAGGTTTAAAAATTTCACTTAAATCAAGGCATAATGAAAATCTTCTATCTCCACAACTGTGCAGATAACTAATGGTTGGATTCAATTGGGTTTTATAAATTTCACTTAAACAGGTTGTATAGAGTAAGGAATTGCCAAATGAGATGAGAGCATTAACCATATTGTCAGGTGGACGCTTAACTCTTTTCTCAAAATCAAAGGCTTCAGGGATAATTTTTGCAAATGCCTGGTAATAATATTCTCGGATTTTTCCTTCAATTCCCATCAGCATTTGCACATCTGTTACGAACTCTAATTGCTTTCTTAATTCATCAATTTGTTCCAATTGTTCTTCTATGGGACATTTTCTGTTTTTATAATATATCAGATTTTTTCGTATATTGTGAGATGCAGAAAGAATGGTCTCTTTTGCCAGTTCAAGTCGTTTTCGTTTATTTAAATAATGAGCGACTTGCTTCATAAGGACATTACCGGAAATAAGATGCTCTCGCGGATAAAAACTACCAGAATAAAAGCCATAGTAGTTGAAAAGATGCACAATGACATTTTTCTGTGCAAGGAAATTAAGCAGTTTGGTATTGAATGTCATTTCTGAGAAGATATAAAGATTATCAACTGTTTCTATTGGCAGATATTTTTTCTTATCTTCGGAAATTATCTGTAAAGAGTTCGCTTTCCGTTTTAGTTCGCAGTTGCTAAATATGTAAAATGCGCGTTTCATAAGAATTGGTTGGTGGTTGATAGTTGACTGTTGACGGTTGACAGTTGACGGCTGACAGTTAACTGTTGATCCGCTTTTTTAGTGATTTTATGTAACTCCACAAATCTTTTGATATTATCTCAATATCCTTTTGTAAAACATTATATTCTTGTACTGAAATTAATTTTCGGGATTTTGATTTTTGTAACCAATCTTTTACTTCTTCCAATGACCCTCGGCTATAATAACAGAAATGAATATTGTCCTTAATATTATATCGCCCATAACCTTCTGCAATATTTGCAGAGATGGAATCTGCAGCTCGAACTAATTGATTACCAACAGTCCTTTTTGCAAAATAATCCCATTTAATACATTTATCCCAAACATTGTTAGAAAATTCTAATGATCTTGTGTAAACTCGTAAATCTCCAATATAAGCCATAAGTTCTCCTTTGAGGCTTGTCGGTCAACTGTCAACTATCAACCGTCAACCGTCAACTGCTAAACTGTCAACTGCTTAACTTCTTTCACACATAACAAAATTCATAATAAGCGCACTTTTTACAAAAGGACTTATTTATAGGAGATGGCGGGACTTCTCGATTTATAATTTCATCAATATTGGAAAATATTTTCTTTAACTCTTTCTCGTTATTATCAGTCAAACTGACCTTTTCAATTTTCTTTAGTTTAGGATAATTTAGTTCACCAGTAACATTTGGAATGCCTTTTTGTTTGAGATAATAAAGGTAATATTTCAGTTGCCAGATATGTGCCTTTTCAATCTTATTAGATTTCTTTACTTCGTGGATAATCTTGTCATTTCCAGCAAAGTCAATAGCAATTGTATTGTCTATTCTTATTTCTTTTTTCTCTCTTGGATAGGAACTTTCGTGAATAAATTTGCCCAGTTCAACAAGTTCTGACTCCTGTTCCATCTGAATATAATTGCTGAAATACCAGAGCTTTCGTTTACAGATGAAGTAGTAATTTATCTGTGTGCCGGTGTATTTAAGACTCATTTCATATTTCGTTTTTTACGAAACGGGTTTTACGAAATAATGCTGGTTGAATTAGTTGAATTAGTTGAATTGGTTGAATTGGTTTACCCCGTTAGATCCGCCAGCGCTGATAAGTCTGCATCCCTCTTGTGGACTATCTAACGGGGTTGAACTGGTTTATCCTGTGGAATGCGAGTTTACGCGCTATTCCATCGGGATTGAATTGGTTGGGTTTATTAATCCTTTAGAATAAGGGATATTACCACTAATTATTTTCATTTCTGTATCTCAACCAATAAGCAAAGATAGGGTCAGCGATTGAATACTCATTTCCCTCTTTGTTAAGCAAGTCCTTTTTGTATAAAGATGTAATAGCAGTTGCTACCGATGATGGTGGACCAAGAGCGTATTTTCTACGAATCTCTTCACTATAGATACTTTTAAAGCCATTCTCTGCAAGTGTACGCAATACTTTCAATTGTTCTATAGTAATACTGCTAATAATTGACTGAAAAGCTGTAATTTGAGATTGAATAATCTCTTGCAGTAAGATGTCGTAACTGTTTTCTTCATCCATTTGACCCAGTTTCATCTTCTCCCATACTTTTGCAGATAATAGTTGTGTAAAATGAGGATGATTTTTACTCACAAAAAGAATTTTATCTATTAGTATGTCACTTATTTCCATGCTGGTTTGAGCAAATTTGATCTTGATATATTGTCTCCAATCCCCAGATGAAATTTTCCCGATTATAAAGTGTTCTCCAAATTGATATAATGGACTATTGATATTGGTAAATATCCTTTCTATAAGATGTCTGCTACTACCAGTAAAAATATAGTTACAATGCTCTTGGAATTGGATAATAGAACGAAGTTTTTTTATTATATTATCTTTATTGATTTTCGCTATTTCCTGAACTTCATCAAGACAGACTACAATACGGCTTTTTTCTGAAACAGCAATTTTCTCTGGGAGGGCAATAACTTCCTCCATTGTAGGAATTTTTTCTGCAGGATTAAATGAGAGAGAGAATTGCATATTACCTGATTGGTCTATACTGACGGAAGGAATTGCTCCAGATATGAAATTTTTTAATCTTTTCATTATCTGTTCCAATTTTCTATGTTTACGAACAAGAGATTTAGAAACATTATTGAAATATAATTATTCTCTAAATAATCAAGCTTTGTAAT
>JACNFI010000201.1 GCA_014384665.1 Candidatus Cloacimonadota bacterium | reverse complement strand
TGCCAGAATCACTATTCGCTTTCTGCAATAAATCTTGAAAAGCAAATTCCTTTGTGCCAAAATTGTGGAGGAATGCTCCGTCCTGATGTTGTTTGGTTTGGTGAAATTCCTTACCATCTGGACAAAATAAATAGAATTCTGGAAGAAGCTGATTATTTCATTATCATTGGGACAAGTGGGGTTGTATATCCGGCCGCAGGATTTCTGCAAGTAGCAAAATATTATGGAGCAATGACGATTGGCATAAATCAGGAAAAGCCAGCTAATTTCCAATTTATAGACAAATTTTATGAAGGCAAAGCAGGGGAGTTGTTGCCCAAATTGGTAGATGAGTGGATAGAATAAGAACTAGTATAAAGTTTCCAAAATAACATATCAATAAAACTGTCATTCTGAGCATAAGCGAAGAATCTCTAAACAACAATTAATACTTGAGATTCTTCACGGAGTTTACCCTGAGACAAGAGTTGAGACCCTTCGCTTACGCTCAGGGTGACATACCGAAGGGTTCAGAATGACACGTTATTTTGTAAACGCTATACTAGACAATATTGAAGATTATAATAAGAATACATTTTATGTAAACTTTTCGGATTATATCCCAGCTAAAATCATTGGTAAGGGTTTTAATTCTCGACGCAAAGGGTCAAGGATTAACCCAAGAGCTTCCAGAGTAAAAGCTCCCAGAAGCATACTATCTCCTTCTTCACCAAAGATGACATCTGCTACACCTATCTGATTCTTATACTTGAAAAGAGCTCCACCCTTTTTACGTATAATCTTTCTTCCATCTGCCAATCTAAACTCTTGTTCTCCAAAGGGTTTGATGCCCAGTTTTTGCAAAATTGGAGTTGGTACTACAGAGTAAATAGCCCCAGAATCAATTAGAAAATCTATTTTTTCTGTAACTTCAGGGTTGGTTGGATTTCCTACTTCAATCTCTAAAAATGTTAATCCCATTATAAACTCCTTCTTTTATTACTGAATATCTTTTTTTTTGATAAATTTATTTTTTATTAATTGTCATAATATAAAAATGTAAAGGGTTTTATTAAAACATCATCTTCTTGGTACATCTTGTTTATAAACAAATTAATTATTTTTTCATTTTTTTAAACTTTTACGCATCTGGTTTGCAACATCATCTAAAGCTTCTTTGGCAGTAAGCTGATTTCTAAAAACTTTTTCAAGCACCCTTTCTTCAAGGAGCTTTCTTATTTCAAACCAGAGTTCTATTTGAGGTTCCACTTTAGCGTAATCTAACTGATGAAAAACATCTTCTAATCCACCGTACTGGGTGAACTTTTCTTGTATATTTTTATTTTTTAGGGCGCTTTTCCTTACAGGCATATAGAATGTCATATATGACCATTGAGCAGTCTGCTCCGGGCTTGTAAACCACTTAATGAATTCCCAGCATGCTTGCTGCTTCTTCTTATTATCTTTGTCTTTCTCATTTTTAAAAATCACAATATTAGTTCCACTGATAAGGTTATGTTTTGTGTGGTCATAAGGCAGAGGAGCTAAACCGAGATTAAATGATATTCCCCCTTTTTGTAAGTAAACCATAGATACGCTTGAACCTTCTACCATTGCCACTTTACTTGCCAGGAAGTCATTCTGCCCATCATATCCTGTTGATAGATAAGCAACCTTATACTTATTAAGAAGGTCATAGAGATAATCTAACGCTTCCACGCCATATTTGCTATTAAACATTGGTTTTGTGTTGTCTTCGTTCATTATCTCACCTCCAGCCTGAAGAAGCAGATTCTCAAATTGCCAGACATTAGTAGCAAAAGTCGTTCCCCATTGGTCTGTTTTTCCATCTCCATCTTTATCTTGTGTTAGCTTTTGACATACAGTTATAAATTCATCCCAGGTTTTAGGTGGTTTGTTTATATCTAATTCATTTTGATAAAACATATCTTTATTATAATACATTACTCGCACGCTTTTATTAAAAGGGAAAGCCCAAATAGTATCTTCAAATGTACTGCTTTTAAGAAATACAGGGAAAAAATCAAATATATCTTTCTCTGAAAGTCCATTTTTGCTTTTAATAAATTTTTCTATAGGGACAATAGCATTCCCTTTTATAAACTTTGCTATCCAGGATTCATAAGCTTGAGCCATATCTGGTTGTGTATTTGACACAATAGCAGCCATTAACTTCTGGGATAAAGCTTGATATCTACCCATAGAGACCTCATTAATCTCTATATTTGGATGTGTGTCGTTAAATTCATTTACCATTTTTGATAAAGCATCACCTAAA
Source organism: Candidatus Cloacimonadota bacterium (assembly GCA_014384665.1). Classification (GTDB taxonomy): domain Bacteria; phylum Cloacimonadota; class Cloacimonadia; order JGIOTU-2; family JGIOTU-2; genus JACNFI01. The sequence continues at coordinate 1,712 of JACNFI010000201.1, read as the reverse complement.
GGTCCACCCATAGAATGCCAGAATTCAACAACAGTTATATCAGATGATACTTCTTTTTTGGAACAGCCTACTAAAACTATAAAAAATATTAAAAATAAAAACATAAAATACTTTTTCATTCTCACTCCTAATAAAATTTTCTTTTTTATTAAATATTGATTGTTGGAAGTCAAGAAAATTCTAAAAAATTTGACATATTAAATTAACATATATTTATTTTGTAATTACTTGTAGAAGAGATGTTCGTTAGTTAAAATATCAATTACCCTAAAAAGACTGGTCTGAGTTTCAAAACGGTATTCCATACGCTATTTTTTTTAAGAAAACTTGGGGAAAAATTTTATATTATGAAGTTTTTAATAAAAATATGGATAGTTTATAGACTCGTCGTTCCCCCCAAGGGAATATATTTAAGCAACTAATTAAAAAATGGAGGAAAAAATGAAATTTGAAAATCAAAATTTGGATGTTTTGTCTATGCCTTTTGAAGCAAGAAAAGAATTATTAGATTTCTACGAATTTTTGATTCAAAAGTATAAATACCGGAAAAAAAAAGAAACACTACCTGATGAATTTTATAGACCTATTCAAATTAAAAATTATATAAACTATAAAAGAGAGGATATCTACAATGAAATCTAATGTTTTCATTGACTCTAATTTATGGATTTATGCTTTTATAGAAAGCAAAAGTGATAGTAGTAAAAGAGAAACAATGATACACTTTTTGGAAAACTTAAATCAACAGAGTAATATTATCGTTTCAATTCAGGTTATAAATGAATTTCATTGGATATTGAAAAGAAAATATAAAATTGATGAAAATCGGATAATATCTAAAGTAAATAACGGTATTCTTAAATTATCAAATGTTTCTTCTATCAGCATTAATACATATAAAAGATCTTGTGATATTAGAAATAAATATCATATATCTTTTTGGGATAGTATAATTAGTGTCTGTCCGTAAATGTAGAACGAGGTTCCAAGCTCGTTTTCTTAAGGCAAATTTTCCGAAGGATCTGCCCTCCAGAGGAGAATCTCCGCCAGTCCCGATTTACCCCGTTAGATAATTCGTAGTGCTAATATAGTCCCCCTGGCGGATTGACTTTAATATCTAACGGGGTGAATCGCGACTCCGTCTCGGAGCTGGCGGATGACCTTTGGCATGAAAAGCCTATTTACATTAACGACCTTGGAAGGTCGTTCTACAACCCCAATTAAATTGGGGGGACTTTACGGACAGACACTAATTATTGCTTCTGCTTTAGAAAATGATTGCAATATTTTATACTCGGAAGATATGCAGCATGGTCTGAATATTGATAATCAATTAAAAATTCAAAATCCACTCATTTCATAAAAAAATATTTCTGCTATAATGATAATGGCAAAACCTCTTATCAGAATTAGTTAAAAAAACCTGAGGAATGGTAAAAAGACTATAATGATTTGGGATGCTTTCTGTCTTAACTCGCACTGAGTAGAAAGTCATATCAGAAGAGTACAAAGTCATGAAATTTACTTTTAAAGAAGCCCACGAATTTATTTTATGTTTTTCAGTAGCGAACCAATGAAAGTAAATTTTTTGGAGGTATGATAATTTATATTCATAATTTTTGAAAAATATTGACAAATAAAAACTTAATTTTCCTTTTGGTTTGTGTTTTGAGTTTAATGTTAATTTCATTTTTGTAATATAGGATTGTATG